>CAZWTI010000200.1:0-2881 GCA_964637065.1 uncultured Puniceicoccaceae bacterium | reverse complement strand
GACCAAGTGCTTGCGGTGTAAGCGACTATGTTAAGTTGCTTTGCGAGGCACTTGAGCAAAGAAATCATTGCTGCCAACGGATTAGCATTTCTACCGCGATAGGCGCGACCTTTCATAACTTGAGCAAGAGCTTGCCCGAGGCTGATATTATCAGTCTTCAATTTTCTCCATACGCCTTCTCTCCAAACGGCTTGTCTGGAGTTTCATTAATAAAGTTCGCAAAATCGATTAGCGAACGGAAATTGCAAGTAATGTTTCACGAAATTTGGATAGGGGCTTACCCCAATGCTCCTTGGAGGGAACGCTTTGGGGGATGGAGGCAAAAAAGAGAAATCTTGGGATTCCTGAAACTGGCTAACCCCAATTGGGTTCACACAACCAACAGCGCGGCACTCTATCGACTACAAGCAGAGGGGATAAATGCTTCTCATCTTCAACTTTTGGGCGGAATTCCTATCTGCAATGGCCCACATCCGCCTAAAGATAAGAAAAAAATATACGCACTTATATTTGGAACTCTCTACAAAACTTTTCCATACGGGAATTTGATTAATAAGATTTGCCAGATAGAGAAAAAATGCGAAAGAAAAGTCCAGATAACTTTGATTGGAATTCAACGAGAAAAAACGGGGGTCAACAAATTGAGAAAACTCGCCAATAAAGCGGGAATATCGATCAAGGAAACAGGGAAGTTATCTACCGCCCAAATCTCCCTGAATATTCAAACTTCAGACATTGGCATCTCGACGACCCCATTGGATTCGCTGGGGAAAAGTATGTCAAACGCTACTTTCCTAGAGCATGGGTTGCCCGTTCTCGCTTACGATGACGGAGATACACCATCCGACAAACTGTTTTTTAGCAAACGCTTTGATAAACAAATCCTTTTGCTGAACGAAAGCGATTGCGTTGAGAAACTGCTTGAAATTCTGGACGAACCAAAGCGACCTTTTTTTGATGGAGTTTCACATACCGCGGAAAAAATGATAGCTGCGTTTTCATGAGGCCAAAGGATCAAAAGACTGCATATGAAAACCCATGATTAACTTGGGTGAATATCGCATTATTTCTTTGGAGGTTGGCTTGGCTTTTAAAATGTTCTTGGATACCCAAGTTTCTCAATACATGGAGGCTCTTTATCGTAAAGGTCTTCGGGGGGTGAATTTATGGAAACCTTTTCATGCACCAAGGGGTTCACATTCAAATAGCTTGGCATCTTTCAATGCATCACAGAATATCCTTGGAGGACGGGCGCACGCAGACTCCTTGGGCTAAGTTGAAATCCTAGAGGGCGCTAACCATTGCCCAAGAGGCATACCTCTGCACTGGCACACACTACATACACAATGCTTCCTTTCGGCTTATAACGGATAATCACCATTGAAAAAAATGCATTCGTGGGAGCAAAAGCAATGATTTTGACCGGAATATCGATTGGCAAGAACATCGTAGTTGGTGCACAAGCGGTGGCAATCAAGAACGTTTAAGAGTATCACATCGTCGCTGGAAACCCTGCGAGGGTAATCGAACCGAATGATTTCCACCTGTTCATAGATTCCTTTTCATTTCACTTTAAAGATTATCCCAAGATCTAAAGATTAGAAGTGATGGACAAGAAAAAGGTTTTAATTACCGGAGGCCTCGGGTTCATTGGATCGAATTTGGCCCGACGCTTAGTTCACGAAGGAGCGAAGGTGACGGTGGTGGACAGCTTGATTCCTGAGTACGGAGGAAATCCAAGAAACTTGCATGACATCAAGGATCAAGTGGAGATAAATTTTTCCGACATACGTGACTCCTTATCTATGAACCAACTGGTGCAAGGACAGGACTACCTGTTCAACTTGGCGGGACAGACTAGTCACTTGGATTCAATGGAAAACCCGTTTACCGACTTGGACATCAACGCCAAGGCCCAATTGTCCATTCTCGAAGCGTGCCGAAAACACAACCCTGAGATTCGCATCGTTTTCGCCAGTACTCGACAAATCTACGGCAAACCCCAATATCTCCCTGTCGACGAAAAGCATCCATCCCACCCTGTCGACATTAACGGAGTCAACAAGATGGCTGGCGAGTGGTATCACATCGTATACAACGATGTCTACGGCATTCCCTCTAGCGTACTGAGGCTAACCAACACATATGGTCCACGAATGAGGGTGAAGGATGCCCGACAAACCTTTCTAGGCATCTGGATATGCCTTCTGCTCGAAGGCAAGCCAGTCAAGGTTTTCGGAGACGGTCTCCAAAGGCGCGACTACAATTATGTCGACGATGTCGTGGACGCCCTTCTTCTGACCGCCATCGACGAACGCTCCAACGGCAAAATCTTCAACCTCGGATCCGAACAAGTACTAAGTCTTGAGGACACCGCCCGAATTATGACCGAGCAAAACGGCGGAGGAACTTACGAAAAAGTTCCTTTTCCTCCTGACCGCAAGGCTATCGACGTAGGCGATTTCATTTGCGACTTCAGTGTCTTTGCAAAAACCTTTGGATGGCGTCCGAAAACCTCGTTCGAGGACGGCATCGCAAAAACCTTAGCCTACTACCGGGAGCACCTTGCCGAATATGTCTGAATCCCTCGTTCTCTCCAGTGATCCCGGCGCCTCCTTCACCGCCAAGGAAACCGCCATCCGAGCCGCACTCGATCGCACCCTCATCTCCGGATGGTATGTGTTGGGAAAGGAGGTGGAAGCGTTCGAGGAGGAATTCGCCACCTTCCACGGTAAAGGCTTCCGCAGCGTGGGTGTGGGCAACGGGACCGACGCCATCGCACTGGCCTTACGTTCCCTTGGCCTAGGACAGGGAGAAGAAGTCGTCACCGTCTCGCACACGGCCGTGGCCACGGTTGCGGGAATCGAACAAGCGGGATGCG
>CAZWTI010000199.1:0-3513 GCA_964637065.1 uncultured Puniceicoccaceae bacterium | reverse complement strand
TCGGGGTTAAACGAAAAGCTGCTTGAGTCCCGGCGGATTACTTAGCACGGCTATTATCTTGGGATCGGGGTAGTTGACCAGATGCACATTCGCTCCGGGCAACCGATAGTCTCGGGCAGGCCGAGTTCCAAGACCTGTCTGTCCAGCGCGGGCACTACGGCGTTGACCATCATCTTCCCTCACGGGGCGTTAACGATAGGTGATAATCGGCCACCTTTAATCCTCCTGGATCTCGACAAACCAGGCTACGCTGGTGCCAAGGATGAGAAGGAAGAGGTGGCCATGGACTTGGTGGGTGGGCGTACGGGTGGTGATCGAGGCGGGGGGCCTACGTCACCCTCGCCATCAGTGTGGGGCGTGCGGTGAGTTGCCGGCAATGCCAAAACCGGGCATTCCGCCCCGGGACGGACAACTCCAGGACTATATCCAGGTTCGTCGTCGACCGGGATATCCGGCTGCGCTGATAAGGTGTGCAGCAACGCGTGGGCGGCATTGTAAATTTGGACGGCCAGCGCGGGCACCGCTCGTGCGCAATTCGATCATCCCCATCGCCTGGCCGCTGTCCAGTTTGATCCGTGGCACTGCTGTCGCATGTTGGAGGCGGTTGAGATGGTCACTATTAGGCCTGCATCGATGTACGGGTCCCGTGTGAATGCGAGCACGAGGATGGCCGTGCCGGTGGCCGCGGAACCGGGGGCATCACCCAACTCGCGAGGGGCGCGTGCCGGTTTACCCCGGGAAATTTGAAGCTGATGGCAGAGACCTTATGTTCGAATGTCGCGTCGATAGAGCTCATTTTTTTATGCAAACATATACTTTCTGGCGGTCTGTTATTCTGTCCGTTTTGGCCTTTTGCCTGTATTGGGGGTGTGGTAGGGTAGAGAAAAACCGCCCGGTGGCCGATATCATAGCGATCGCTGAACTCGAGCCACCTAGGGGTGACATCCCCAAGGATGCGTGGCCCGAGAGCTGGTTTCGCCCTCCACGCAAGGCGTCGGAGGCTGGCCTCACCGACTTCAGCCAGTCGTCACTGCTTGACGCGCTGGTGGCGGTGGGCGAGTTGCCGGCGGTTGAGGATCGGTTGCCAGACGATCCATTGGTGGTCGAGACGATCGACGGCATCGGCTCCCACGGCGGAACCGCGCGCCGCTTCGTTGCCGGGGAGAGCTTGATCAACGTACCGGAGGGGGTGTTGCGGCCGGGACCACAAATGCGCCTGAACCTGCCGAATTGGGCGGAAAAGGTCGAATACCGCAATGGCGACAGGACTCTGCATGTAGCCCTGCGGCCCGGCCATAAGTGGTCCGACGGGCACCCGCTATCGGCGGACGACTATAGGTTTTGGTTCGAGCACGTGCTGATGAACAAGGACCTGACGCCGGTGGTCGAGCCGCGCTTCAAGGGCGCGCGGTTCGAAAAGCACGACGCCCACCGGTTCAGCTACCACTTCCCGCAGCCGATGCCGCTCTTCGTCAATCACCTGGCGCACAACAGTTCGCGCCTGGCGATGCCGGCGCATTTTATGACGCGCTACCATCCGTCGTTCACACCCGAGGAGCAGCTCGAGCGCGAAGCGGAAGAACTGGGGCTGCAGGACTGGCGGACCTATTTCGGGGCGGTCAATAGCACGACCGACCTGATATACTTCGATCGCCCGGTGCTGACCGCCTTTGTCGTGGTCAATCGCACCTCCACGCGCGCCTTGCTGCGGCGCAATCCCTACTATCCCAAAGTCGACCTCGCGGGCAATCAGTTGCCCTATATCGACTATCTGGAAGTGCAGCGGGTCGATAGCCCGGAGATCATGGCGGCCAAGGCTTCGACCGGCCAGGTCGATTTTGCGGGACGGCAATTCATGACCGCCGACATCCCGCTGTTCAAGCGTTTCGAGCGGAAGAACGCCTACTCTACTTATATCTGGCCGCGGCCCTACGGCTCGGACGTGGTATTGCAGTTTAATTTGAACCACCCCGACCCGGCCCTGCGCGACATTTTCCAGGACGTGCGTTTCCGCCGAGCGATGTCGTTGGCGATCAACCGCGACGAAGTCAATGATATCGCTTATTTCGGCCAGGGCGTACCGCGCCAGCTGACGGTGGTGCCCTCGAGCCGCTACTTCGAGCCGGAATTCGCTACGGCGTATGCCGAATTCGACCCGCGGCGGGCGATGGACTTGCTCGATGAGGTGGGACTGGTTGACCGCGACGGCGACGGCACCCGCGAAAGGCCCAACGGCGAGTCCCTGCAGATCACGCTCGAGTACATGCTCGGAGAAACGCCGAAGCAGTTGACCCTGGACCTAGTCACCGCGCACTGGCGCGAGGTGGGAGTGAGCGTCAATCTCAAGCAGATCAGCGGTCCGCTGCAGCGGATCCGCGCGCGGGCGGGATTGATGGACATGACCATCTGGCACGCCGATAGAAACGCCGACATCCTCTTTCCGATCGAGCCGTACTGGTATGTGCCGACCAACCGCGGCTGGGAGCAGAGTCAGTGGTCGGCGTGGACGCAGTGGTATTTCACCGATGGTGGGAACGGAGAGGAGCCGCCTGTGCAGATCAAGGAACTGCTCGGTTGGTGGGAGCGCTTGCGCCGCGCCACCGATGAGGCGGAGCGGATCACGATGGGCAAGAAGATTCTGAACAGCCAGGCCGAGAATCTGTGGGCGCTCGGCGTGATAGGCCTGGGCCCGCACCCGATCGTCGTCAGATATCGCCTGCGTAATGTGCCGCGCCAGGGCTACTGGGGCTGGGACTCGCGCTGGTCCTGGCCGTACTACCCCGAGACCTGGTATCTGGACGGCAGCGGCGCCAATTAGCGCGCGGCTTTGGCCTTTGGCCTTTGGCCTGTTGTGCTGGGTCCTGGCCGCTGTGCCCGCCCATGCTGCGTAGCCGAAAATCATCCGCTCCGCCATCATCCGCCCCAACTAACGCGCGTCGCTCGAGGTGATCAATCGTCGAGCAGGAGTTCACGGATTATCTAATGCCTCGCGGCGTAAATATTTCCCCAGATACCTGCATGGACCGTCCTTTACAGGTCCATTTTAAGGGCTCAGCCATCGTGTTGTTACGGTAATCCTCATAGCACGAACGTTTGAATTGGGCATAGTTGGTCCGTTAAGACGGCTACCTCTGTCAAGACGCTGCAGGGCAATGTTTATGGTCTCGTCCGCTTGCTGTGGCCTGAGTCCACCGACCCGTCCACTGGCATCAAACTCGATTGTATTGTCCGTCTACTGCTACGGTCAATACGCCACATGGAGCAAACGGTTTACTCCTGTGTGCGATACCCACGAGTCCGAATCCACCTCGACGTCAATACGCAGGATATAGATCCCTGGCGGCACCACTTGGCCGTGTTGGTCATCCGCCACCCAGTCGATTGAATACCTCCCCGCCACTACTGGCTGCAACGTGTCCAGTATCCGCACCGGTCGGCCACTCAGATCGAAAATTTGCACCGTAACCGGGCGCACCCCGCTCAAGCGGCGAACAGTAAAGTCAAAGGTCATCG
>CAZWTI010000198.1:0-3383 GCA_964637065.1 uncultured Puniceicoccaceae bacterium | reverse complement strand
ACGAACCAAAAGATAAAGCAAGTACTTGTACTTATATATCTCTCGGACCTCCCAATCCCACCAAGCTCTAATTGACTTGATCAAGATTGTGTGGTATTTGGATGACATGAAGTCTCAGGATCCCCTATTTGCGAACGAGAGGCGTTGCTTGACTTGCTGATTTAGCTTTGCGACTGCTTCTGTATGGGAGGCGACATTGGCTACACAAAGTGCTAACATGGTTCCTCCGACATTCCGGCGACCTTCAATGGCGGCTCGAATTCGCCCCGAGAAGTCATAGCCGCTGCTTGGAAATTCTGGGATTGCGCCCTTTGGGTTTTTGTGCGGCCAAAAGCAGCGAAAGACATGAAGGCTTTTGGTGCCATAAGCAAATTCGTAAGCTTCGAAGGGAATCTTGAAGGATTCGAGGGGAACAGTAACGATTTCTGCTTTTTCCCTTGGGGGAGGATGTATTTGTACCAGACCCGATAGTGGAAGGCATGCATCTGGCGAGTGGGTGGACAATACGGAAGTGCAGGCTCCTCCCGACTGCCAGAAACATCGAAAACTCTGCCAGTATTCGTCATTGGGGTTAATTACAAGGGTTCCGTCATAGGGGTTTCTCAATGCCCTTGCTCGTTCTTGCCATTCAATGGATTGGGCTTCTTCGTAATGAAGTTGTGCTTCCACAAGTGATGAGATCGGATTGATCTCCTTAATGATGTTCTTGTCTCTGAAATTGGTAACTATTTGGGGGAGTTCTTCCATCGAGCGTTCACTAATTTGATAATGCATATGACAGAGGTACATTATTACAAACAGCCAAATGCAGGTGCTTGCCCCGAAGGCAGCTGGGGGTGAAACACGGAGATTTTCCCAAGATGTGAATTCATCCGACGCGGTGGGTTCACGGGATGAACTCCGGGTAAGCCGAGCTAGAATTAGTAGAACGATGAGGATTCCTGCGGACTCTATCCATCCAGCTAAGTCGTGCAGGGAAGGAGCATGGTTCCCAAAGACCGTGAACAGTGGTTCTTGAAGAAGCTCGCCTTTACCCTTGACCTTGAGAAAAGCTAGGGAGAAGGCTCGCGTTAAATTTAGTGCCAGTGCGACAACGACCCCTGCTAGACAAAATACGAGGCGATGAATGATGCTCAAACGATAATATGAACCTAGAAAAAGAGTGATGACAAGCGAGGCTTGAAGGCCGTGGATGCCACTGCAGGCTTCGTCTACGCCCACTTGGCCGAATATCCCGACATCGATGATATTTCCATGGAGGTGGACTTCGTGTTCAAGGAGTAGAAGCAAACTCACGATCATTGAAGATATTCGGCCCTGAAGCCACTGGGTAAGTTGTAAATCCGTAGCCAGAGGCCAAGGAATAGCCACAGCAAAGAATAGTATTGGAAAGGCCAAGAGTTTAGCCCGAGAAAAACCACCATGGTCACTTATCAAGGCGAATGTGTATAAGCTAACACAAAAGAAGAGAGCTACATTGATCAGTCGCCAGTCTGAATTGGCTTCTCGAATAACCCAAAGTGGAAAGAGGATGATTAGGCAGGGAATGCCGAGATACAGCCACATCCGGGTTTTGGTCTTTTCCTCACTTTCGATTGATTTTTCATTCTGGGGACGAGCTTTAACAACTAAAAAAAGGCAAAGGAATGGCACGAGAAAACCATGTGCATATTGGTCATTGAGAGACCATGTGAGATGAAGCTGATAAATCAGCATGGACCAAACTCCTAACACTGATATTGAGCCAAGAATGACCGAGATCCGTTGCCTTATCGCATTCTTTTCCCCAGAAGCTTCGCCAACTTCGTTTTTAGGCTTATTGACTTGTTGGATGATCTGGCTCATTGAGTGGAACTAGGAAAGTTTTCTGGGAAGAGCGAGGCAAGGGAATGGCGTTCGGCTAGGTCCATTTTTTCGGGTATAATCCCTGATTCAAGCCTCTTGGCTGTCTGTGTGTCTTGATTCCTGCGCAGTGTTTGTGCACAAATGAATAACCAAGCTGGGCGTGTTTCTCGAAACGAGTGCCAATCTGAGATTTCTCCAAGAGCAAGGAGGGCTTTATCGGGTTCCTGATTCAAGAGGTGGGCAAGTGCGGCTGTGATTCGAAAACTTTGCTCGTTATGTTTGGAAAGCAGGCCACTGGCTTGTTTCGCAATGCTGGCGATTTTGGACTTCGAAATGTTCGTGTCGAGTAAATCAAAGTAGAGCCCTGCGTTTTGGAGGCTGGGATCATCCGCATGTATATTGCGCAACTTTGAAATCCAGAGGCGGAGTTCGGCGAGTGGGGCGGAGGATGCCCGATGTTGAAGTAGTTTATCGAGGGCGTAACGTTTTATGCCTGGTGCCTCCATCTGCCTTTCTAGAACATGGCAAAGACTATGTATGTCTCCGGAATCCTCTAGGTATTGACAGATGGAGTAGAGAAGACGAGTGTCTGGGCCAATTTCATCGAGGAGTTGGTCTAGTGTTTTTGTCGCCTTGTCGAAGTTTCCCGAAAAAGCAAATAAGCGGGCAGAGACTGCGAGTTTCCACCGAAGTGAAATGGCTGGAGCGTTAGCCAACTCCTTTTTCATATCGGCATTTCGTTCAAGGGCGGCCAAAGCACTCATCCTCAGCTTAAACAGGTTATCACTTATTCGGGCTCGGGCTGGAGGAAGCACGTTCAGCATCTGCGAAAAGGCACGCAGACGTCCCAACCATCGGGAGTAGACCTCCAGTTCACGATTTTCTTCCAAGTCGAATAAATCCGAGCATTCTTGGAGAATGGCCTTCCTTTCGTGGTCTTTCGTGGCGGAATCAAAACGCAAGGCATGAAGGCGAAGGTAATCGATGAGATGAGCCTTAGGATTCGATTCGACAAGTTTTAGGCAAAAGTCCAGACCTTTTGTGGCTAGGGGCAAGACTGTGTGGATCAAGGTCATGTGGCGGATGGCTTCAAGGCCATTTGTGTCTGGCTGTCGTGCAATTCCCGCAAGTAGGCGCCCTGCCTCCACAAGGTGCTTGTCATGACCAAGATGTGTGGCGAGTTTGGCGTAGAGAAAAACTACATCAGGGGAATCTATTCCTGTTTGTTCTAGGAGTTTGGTTACTAGCTTGAGAGATTGCCTGGATTCTCCAACTTCCGCGAGAAATTCCGCTCTTAGAAGAACACTTGTAGGAAGAATGACCCAATCATTCTTTTCGATCAATCCAAGTAGCTGTCGTTTGGCGACCGTCATGGCGAGTACTCGAGTTTTGTCTCCCTTTGCGGTTGTTTTGGCTCGTGCTAGATTCAGACAGTGACGTACCAATTTTTCACGATCCTCCAGAGATGCCATTGGATGATCCAGCATTCTTTCCCACTCGATGATGACTTTAAGGGGGTCTGCCAAGGTGAGAAGCTC
>CAZWTI010000197.1:0-2897 GCA_964637065.1 uncultured Puniceicoccaceae bacterium | reverse complement strand
GCCACTGGGTTCGGTGGGGGCGGGGTGGCCGGTTTTATTGTTGGGATTGGTGAAGGGGGTCCTGCCGTTATTGCTGGTGGGCTTGGCTTTGTTGGTACCGGGGGGGTTATCACCGGTTTTAATTGCGGTGACGGGGTGGGTCGGGGCGAGGAAGAGGTCGTAATCTTGCATGAAGACGCGCCAACTCTGGAAGTACTCGAGGCGGGCCTGGTGCGCGGCGGCGAGATCGGCGGCGGTGTATTGCTGGCTGTCGCGGATGATGGCGGCGAGTCCCGGATCGAGCCGGTCGCCGACCTCGTCGAGATCATAGGCGCCGGCAAAGGCTGCGGACCACACTTTGTCGACGATGTCCCAGGGGTCCGGCAGACCCGGGTGGATTTCTTCTATGGTACAGCCCAATTCTGAAAATCGGTGCGCTGCATTGGTCACCGCGTCTTTGACTGCTGGCTCTATGGCGGCGTAGCCCAGATCGCCCGAGAAAGCCACGCGCAAGCCCTCGATATCCCCCTCCATTGCGGTGAGATAGTTGGTCTCGTCCGGTATCGAAATCCTATCGCGCGGATCGAAGCCGCGCATGGCGGTAAGCATCAGCGCGGCGTCGGCGACGGTGCGCGCGATCGGGCCGGAGTGCGAGAAGGGCTCGATGACGCTGGCCGGGTATTGCGGCACTAGCCCGAACGACGGTTTGATGCCATAGGCGCCGCAGAAGCAGGCGGGGATGCGGATCGAGCCGGCTCCGTCGGTGCCCTGCGATAGTGGTCCGAGCCCGGCGGCCACCGCGGCGGCCGCGCCCCCGCTCGAGCCGCCCGAGGTGCGGCCGTGCCGCCAGGGGTTGTGGGTGGGACCACAGACGCGGTTTCCCGAGTCGCCCTTCCAGCCAAATTCGGGGGTGTTGGTCTTGCCCAAAAGCACGCCGCCCTGCGCGTAGAGGCGCTCGGCTAATGGGGCGTCGTAGTCGGGGATCCAATTTTCGTAGAGGAGTGAGCCGCGGGTGGTGCGGATGCCCCTGGTGGGGGTGAGATCCTTGAGTGAGAAGGGGATGCCGTCCAATGGCAGCGCTGCGCCGGCGGCATAGCGAGCCTCGGCAGCGCGCGCCTGCTCGAGGGCGCGTTCGGCGGTGACGGTGACGTAGGCGTTGAGCGCGGGATTGAGCTTATCGATGCGCTCGAGTAGCGCGGTGGCGACTTCGACGGGGGAGAGCGCGCCGCTCAGGTAGTGCTGGCGCAGCTCTGTTGCCGCGAGATAGGGCAGTTCGCTCATGCCGCGTCGGCGATGGCGGTCTGGATGGCCTGGGCGGTCTGGACGCAGTAGTCGGCCTCGATCTCGAAGCCGACGCAATCGAGTCTGAGCTCGGCGGCGGCGATGGCGGTATGGCCGATGCCCATAAAAGGGTCGAGGATCAACCCGCCCTCGGCGACGCCGTGCAGCTGCAGGCACATCTTGGGGATTTTGACCGGGAAGGTCGCCGGATGCGGGCGTTGCTTGTCACGGCTCTTGATGGTCTTGTACGGCACGAACCAGGTATTGCCGCGGCAGCGGCGGTCGGGGCGGTTGGCGCCGCCCCAGCGGCCGACATTGCTCTTGTCCTGGTACTCGACGCCGATCGAGAGCCGATCCAGTGACACATTTCCGGTCTTGGTCAGGTGGAAGATATACTCGTGGCAGTCGTTGATGTAGCGCGGGCTGTTGATCGGCTTGTAGTGGCCGACCGAGACATTGCCGCTGACGCCGGGATAGCGGCCGACGTCCTCCTTCTGAATGGCGATAGATTTGACCCAGTGGATGACGTTTTGCAGCGCGAAGTGCTGGCGCAACTCGAGCAGTACCTCGAAAGGCCCCCACGGATCGGAGGGCTTGCCGCCGATATTGAGGAAGAGCGAGCCGTCGTCCTTGAGTACCTCGTGTACAGCAGCGCCCCAGCGCCCCAGCCACTGCACGTAGTCCTCGCGGCCGATGCTGTCGTCGTAGCTCTTGTAGGCGGTGCCGAGATTGTAGGGCGGCGAGGTGACGACCGCATCGACCGAGTCGGGTGCGAGCCGCTCGCGCATGCCGTCGATACAGTCTTCGTTGTAGAGGGTGTAGGTGCGGCCCTGGTGTTTTAGGGTGGTGACTGCTGCCATGCTACCAACCCAGGGCGTAGCCGTCGCGGCGCGGGTCGGCTCCGCCCATAAAGGAGCCGGTGTCGGCGTCGATGGCGATGCCTTGGCCGCCGCCCACGCCCATCGACCAGTCGCCGATAAAATTGAACTCGTGGCCGCGGCGCTCGAGTTCGGCACAGACCTCGCGGTCGATGCGGTTTTCGGCGTCGACCTTGTAGCCGGGGGCACCGGTCTTTACGCGCGGCGCCTCGATCGCTGCTTGCACGTTCATCTGGTGGTCGATGAAGTTCATAATCATTTGCGGGGTGGTTTGGAGGATGCCGTAGCTGCCCGGGGTGCCGATGAGCAGGCGCAGTCCGGCGTCGTCCCAGCCCTGGGCCGGCGAGACGCACATCTCGTTTTTCTTGGCCGGCCCGATGACATTGGGGCTCTGCGGCGCCAGGTCGAACCAGCGCATGAAGTTGTTGAGAGCGACGCCGGTGCCCGGCCCGACCATCTTGGAGCCGAAGCCGCTGCCCAAACTCTGGGTGCAGGAAACGGCATTGCCGTCGGCGTCGATGGCGTCGAAGTGGGTGGTGCATTCATTGAGCCACTGTCCGGGGTCGCCGGGTACGACCTCGCCCGCGGGGCTGTCGGGGGTCATGTGCTCGCCGGCGGTCGATTGGGCGCGGTCGGTGATCAGCGCTCGGCGCTCGGCGGCGTATTTCTTGGAGAGCAGGCCTTTGGTCGGCGGGGCGGCGATGGCGGCATAGGCGATGCGGTCGGCCATCGCCAGCTTGGTGGTCTCGATAAAGCGGT
>CAZWTI010000196.1:0-3931 GCA_964637065.1 uncultured Puniceicoccaceae bacterium | reverse complement strand
GGGATTTCAGGACGAAGCAGGATGAGGTGGATCACCTTTGTCGATAGTTCTTCAGGGCTTGCTCAGCTTCACGCTGGGCCACCCGTTTCTTAAGGTCTTGTCTCTTGTCTCTATTATACTTTCCCGTACAAACACCGATTTGAACCTTAACGAGTGAACCCTTGAAGTAGAGTTTAAGGGGAACAATCGTCTTGCCACCCGCCTCCACCTCGATCTTCAAGCGACTTAGCTCTCGCCTGCTCAAGAGCAGCTTGCGTCGACGCTGAGGCTCGTGATTTTGCTCACCGCCGAACTCGTATTCCGCAATATGGGCGTTGAACATGAAAAGCTCGTTCTTCACGAACCTAGCGAAAGATTCGGAAATCTGAACGTTTCCCGAGCGAATCGACTTCACTTCCGTGCCGCACAAGACCAAGCCCGCTTCATGCTTGTCGCCGACAAAGTACTTGCGGCGAGCCTTGGTGTTGAGGATGAACTTGGATCCTCCCGCATCTTTTCTCTTCCTTGACACGGCCCGAGCTCCTTCCTGCCGATTAAACTCGCCTTGCGAAAGTTCCGCGAGGCATGCCTCGCGGAAGGCTTATGCCTCCTCCTCTTCGTCGAAAGGCTGGTAACTAATCTTGCCCTCGATGATCTCGCGGAGAGCCACGTCTTCCGGTTCCAGCCTCTCGAGCGACTCCACGAGTGGTTTGTTGCCGAACTTTAATTGCTTGGCTCGACGTGACACGACGTTGATGAGGGCATTGGGATCGGAAATGACCTTCTGCGCTTCCTTTAGGTAATCGTCTCTCACGATAATACTCCGTTTCCTGTGTTGACAAGGCTATCCCGGGTGGGAAAAAGGATAAAACCATGCCAACTGTACAATGCTTTGGCAAACTCTTAATCTAGTGAGCAATTCGGTACGCATCGGCCGCACGACGCTAGAAACCCGGCAACAGGCGATTGAGTTGGCAGAAAGACTGATTGAAGCCCGCTTGGTGGCATGCGCACAGGTGGACGGTCCCATTACCTCGGTATACCGCTGGAAGGAAAACATAGAGAAGGGAGAGGAATGGGGTCTCACCTTGAAGTTTTCGATGAAAAAGGAAGATGAGTTAACTGATTACCTGCAGACTCACCACCCTTATGAGGAACCCCAATGGCTTCATTGGGAAGCAGATGCCTCTAAGGGCTATGGCAATTGGGTGAAGAGTGAGAGCGATGAAAGATAAAGCCCAAGGCTGAACTAGTGTCTACTCCGCCGGCTTGGTCTTGCGAACACCGACCACACGGTCGCCTTCCTTCCACTCGCCACGCTGCCTGAGCAACTCGATACGTTCGTAACGCTTGAGGACGTTACGTCTCTTGATAAGCCCGCCTGGAGGGCGAAAACTCGGATGCTGACTCATAGAAAATTAAGAGATAATAGTTTTTTCGAGTTGGATCACAAGCAAATTTGGTTCTTGAGCCAAAGGTTTAGGCAGGTACTCCCGCAGGTTCAGAACTAGGCTCGATCCCGCCTCGATCTTCTTCCTTTTCAGGTTCCTTGGCAGCGACTTCCTCCAATTCCTCTTCATCATCTTTCTCGGGAGGAGCGTCCTTGGTGATTGTAGAACGAATCTCACCATAATCGAGTATCTCGTGGACATGCTTGCCCTCAATGGTCTCGTATTCGAGCAATGCCTCGGCAGTCTTGTCGAGCGCCGACCTGCGTTCAGTCAATATACCTGTTGCGCGTTGATATTGGACGTCGATAATTTCCTTGATACAGGCATCCACCTTGCGAGAGGTTTCCTCGCTATAATTCTGGGCTCGGGAAAGTTCCTTTCCGAGGAAAACCTGATCCTGCTTGTCACCGAGAGACACCATTCCGAGTTCGCTCATGCCCCAGTCACAAACCATGTTGCGAGCTATGTTCGTGGCCATGCGTATGTCGCCTGCAGCACCACTGGTAACGTCGCCAATCTCTATCTCCTCGGCTGCTCGACCACCCATGGCGCAACAAATCTGATTCAGGACACGCCTCTTGCTGTGATTCAAGATGTCCTTCTTGGGAGTGAACATGGTGCTGCCGAGGCTTTGACCGCGCGGGATGATCGTAACCTTGTGAATCGGCAACAGGCCATCATCCACAACAGCCTGCACGATTGCGTGACCCGCTTCATGATAAGCGATGATCTTACGATCCTCCTCATCCATCGCTCGGCGACGTTCCCGCCCAAATGAAATTTTTTCACGGGCATCATCCAAGTCTATCGGTTCCACCATCTTCTTGCGTCGACGAGCAGCAATCAAAGCGCCCTCGTTCAAAAGATTAGCGAGATCGGCCCCCGAAAAACCTGCGGTCGCTCGGGCAAGCTTGCTCAAGTCCACATCTTCGGCTAACTTAATCTTTTTGGCGTGTACTTTCAGGATCGCCTCACGTCCCTCCAGATCCGGCAGGTCGATGACGACTTGGCGATCGAAACGTCCGGGACGAAGAAGCGCTGTGTCCAGCACGTCGGGTCTGTTTGTTGCTGCAATTATTATTACGCCTTCGTGTCCGTCGAAGCCATCCATTTCGACTAGGAGTGAATTAAGCGTCTGCTCTCTTTCGTCGTTGCCACCACCAAGACCTGCCCCTCGTTGACGTCCTACGGCGTCTATTTCATCGATGAAGATGAGGCATGGCGCATTTTTTCTCCCCTGCTCGAACATATCGCGAACACGAGCCGCGCCGACTCCTACAAACATTTCCACGAAATCCGAGCCACTGATATTGAAGAACGGCACGTCCGCTTCCCCCGCCACCGCCTTGGCAAGCAAGGTCTTCCCCGTACCCGGCGGGCCGACCATGAGGACCCCTTTGGGGATTTTTCCTCCTATTTTTCGAAAACGTTTAGGATCCTTGAGAAAGTCTACAATCTCGGCAACCTCTTCCTTGGCCTCGTCACAACCCGCAACATCGTCAAAAACCACCTTCTCCTTGTCCCTCGTGAGAAGCTTGGCCTTGCTCTTGCCGAAATTCAGCGCGCCTTTGCCCGCCATGCGCAGCTGGCGAACGAAGAGAAAATACAACAACCCGATGATAAGCAGGAAGGGCAGCAGACTGAAGAGCAAGTCCGTCCAGATGGTGCTGGAGGGCTCTTCCTTGAGGTTTGTTCCGAGGGCCTCTCGAAGTTCTTTGTAGTCGGTCTCCGTAATGCGACCCTTAACGGAAAAGGGAAGTGTCTTGAATTGAGTCTCGTCTTCCTTGAAAGCCGGGTTGGACACCTTACCTTGAACGACATACCATTCCTCACCGCCTTTGGCGTCGCTTTGAATCGTTGCGCTCGCAACGCGCTCTTCATTGGCGGCGACCAATAGTTCGTTAACTGTGGAAATGGAGTGGTGCGTCGGCTGGATATCATCCGCCTGCACCATCAGCAGTCCTACAATGGCAGCAAAGATCGCCAGCCAAATGAGTAAGACTTTGGGGTGAAAACTTCGGTTTGGATTTTCACCCTCACCTTGAGGTTGTTTATCCACTATGCCTTAATCATGCCCATGACGCCACGTAAGTCAAACGGATTACCCGTCTAGAATCGGGTTCGACTCTGGCTTGCTCAGCCGGAGGAAAGCCTGGAACCCATAGGATTCTGCCCTCGCAAGAGCAGACCACCGGCAAGACGTCACGCAAACGGACTGCGACCTTATGGTCGATGAATAAATCTTTAAGTTTACGTTCGCCTGGAGAACCCAATGGGCGAAATCGATCTCCCGCAAGACGTTTCCTCACCAACAACCTTTCTTGAAACAGGGCATCGAGGGAAAGGAAAGTTTCCTCGTGAGGATTAGCATGACCTTCCACGACTGCCGAAATCCTTTCGTCCGAAGGCTTCTTCGGATCAAAATATAGGCATCCGCCTTCGGGTAGAAAAAGGCGAACTCCGTTAGGAAGAGAGACAGATTGCCATGACGGGATTTCTTC
>CAZWTI010000195.1:0-8722 GCA_964637065.1 uncultured Puniceicoccaceae bacterium | reverse complement strand
GCCTCGGTTACATCACTGTTCTCCTGAAGGATTCGATGTGCAATTGCATCCGTCGCAATAGTCTTCCATCCTATCCTCTCGAAGAAAGCCAAGGCTTCAGATTTCCCACAGGCTATTCCGCCGGTTAATCCGACAACTACTAGATCTGTATTCCCGCAACTCATCGAACATAAGCAAAAAACGCCAGCCTCTAGCCGGCGGCAACCACGTAAAGACCAAAATCGAAACCCCAAAATCCACTTGCCATGAAAACGCTTGTCAACAAGATGCAAGCATTCGCATTTACATGCCTAGGTAGGGTATCCAAGTGGCTAAAGGATGCGGACTGTAAATCCGCCCGCTTCGCGCGTTCGTCGGTTCGAATCCGACCCCTACCACCACTTGAAGTCGTTATTAGGATTGATAACCGCAGTCAGACTGGAACCAAACCAATCATCCATGAAACGCACACGAAAATGGATCATCATCATCATTGGCGGCTGCCTGTACTTCCTATATCAAAAAATGTGTAGCGGTCGTTTCGATTTACCACAATGACCACAAAATCACAAGAATGTGTAAAAAATGCTCTTATGGGAGGTGCTTGGGGGTTCGCTCTGGCTGCCTTATTCGCATACTACGCAAGCGCCGCCCTGCAGGGATTCTTTGGCGACTCAACTTTCCTGCAGGACAGAAACGCCTTCTGGCAGCTTTTTTTTGTAGGAGGAAAGCCAAACCAGGCACTGAATTTCACACAGCAGGTGGTGGGGATATTCTTGTTGTTCAGCGCATGGTGGATGCTTTGGAAGTTTGACAGTTTCTTTCGCCCACTGACTGAAACTGAAACCATCGAGGCAGAAGATGATTCCGAGGAACCTGCCACTACTCCCGAAGAGGATGAAACCGTTACGGAAAATTCATCGTCCGAACCCGAAACCCACCCCGACCGGGAAGAAGACGACTTTGCCAAAATTCTGGGGCTTGTCGGAAACTACACACCGGAGGACGCCAAGAGCGCCTATCGTACCTTAATCGCCCAATACCACCCCGACAAGGTGTCGTTAATGGGCGACGAGATTCAAGAGGTAGCGGAACGCAAAGCCAAGGAAATCAACGAAGCCTACGAACACTTTCGACGAAAGTACGACCTGTAAGACCTACTGCCCTGCGGCGCTAAGCGCTTGAACCATTCGCATGCGACCTTAACCTAACTCTTCTTAAATTTCGAATTGCACCTTTGGACATGACTAAAAAAGCTAAAACTCACGAGTTTCAAGCCGAGGTACAGCAAGTCCTCGATATCGTCGTAAACTCTCTCTACAAGGATAAGGAAATCTTTATCCGTGAACTCGTCTCCAACGCCTCGGACGCTCTCGAAAAGATGCGTCGCACCCAACTGACCGAGAAGGAAATTCACGACGACAATCTCGAACTGGAAATCAACGTCACCACCGACGACGAAGCCGGACTCCTCACCATTCAGGACTTCGGAATAGGCATGACGGAAGAAGAACTAGTCCAGAACCTCGGCACCATAGCCCACTCGGGGTCAAAGGAATTCCTCGAGGCAATAAAGGCCGACGGCGATAAGAACGATTCACTCATCGGCAAGTTCGGCGTGGGTTTCTACAGTGCGTTCATGGTCGCTCAGAACATAAAGGTCTTCACTCACTCGTGGAAACCCGATGCCCAAGGTCAGCGATGGGAGAGCGATGGTTCCGGAGCCTATTCCATCGAGGCCGTGGACGGTCAGAGGCGTGGAGCAAAGATCGTTATAAAGCTCAAGGACGACTACAAGGATTTCGCGAAGACGGACCGGGTAAAGGACATCATCAAGAAATATTCCGCCTTCGTCCAATTCCCCATTTCCGTAAACGGCGAGAAGGTAAACACTGTCGACGCACTCTGGCTTCGTTCTAAAAATGAAATCACGGACGAGGAATACGAAGAATTCTACAAGTTTCAGTCAAACGACTTCGAAGCGCCCCACTTTCGCCTTCACTTCAGTGCAGATGCTCCCCTCGAGATTAACTCCATCCTCTTCGTCCCGAAGAAAAACATGGAGAAACTCGGCATGTGGCGTACCGAATGCAAAGTGGCACTGCATTGTCGCAAGGTACTGATAGACCCGGAGCCCAAGTCACTTTTCCCGGAATGGTTCAGATTCCTTAGAGGGGTAGTAGATAGTGCGGATCTTCCCCTCAACGTCTCCCGGGAAACCATGCAGGACACGGCGTTAATCAAGAAACTAAACAATGTCCTTACCAAACGCTTCCTGCGTTTCCTCTCCGAGACCGCCAAGAAAGAACCCGAATCCTACCTTGAGTTCTGGAAGGAATTCGGACTTCTGTTAAAGGAGGGAGCCGCCACCGACTTCGAGCATCGTGAAGGCATCGCGAAGCTGCTTCGCTTCGAGTCTTCCACATTGGAGCCCGGAGAACTGACTGGTCTAGAGGATTACGTCACGCGGATGCCCAAGGAACAAAAGGAAATCTTGTACCTTTTTGGCCGCAACCGAAAAGCCATTGAATCGGGACCTTACCTCGAAGCCCTCAAGGCTAGAAACCTAGAAGTCCTTATCATGACGGAACCCGTGGATGAATACGTCATGCAGTCACTGCGGGAGTTCGATGAGAAAAAACTCCTCTCAGCCGACTCCGAGGAACTCAAGTTGGAAAAACTCGATGAGGAACCAGAAGGCGAGCGCCTCGACAAGAAAGCTCTGAAGAGCCTTTGCAAGTGGATGAAGGATACCCTCGGTGAAAGAGTCACCGAAGTCGAGGAAGGCGAGCGTCTGCTGGACAGTCCCGTTTGCGTCGTCGGTGGAGATTCCATGGGCGATCCTTCCTCCCGCCGCATCATGAAGCTAATGCAAGGATCCGAGGCATCCCTACCCGCTCCGGCAGTAAAGCTCCAAATCAACCCTCGCCACCCAATCCTCCGGGGACTCTCGGAACTGAGAGAGAAAAACGGCGACACGGCCAACTTGGTCGCCAACCAACTGCTGGACAATGCACTCGCCTCCGCCGACCTATTGGAAGATCCAAGAGAAATGATTTCCCGCAACTTCCAAGCCCTCGAGAAAATGACCACCGTGGAAACTCAACCTTAGAGACATGAAAGCGCCCTTGCCTTTTCTTTTATGCTGGTTCGCGGCGCTACCCAATCATGCTTGGGCTGAGAAAAAGCCCAACATTCTATTCATCATGGCCGATGATCTTGGTTGGATGGATTTGGCCTGTCAGGGAAACAAACTGGTGGAGACTCCTCACCTCGACCGTTTGGCAAAACAAGGCATGCGATTCACAGATGCCTACGCAGCGGCACCAGTTTGTTCTCCTACAAGGTGCGCGGTACTTACAGGGCAAGCCCCGGCCCGGATCGGTTTAACCACGCACTTGCCGGGATTGTTCTTCCCCAAGAACGATCGACCGCAGCCGGCTAAACTCACGCCTCAGTTGAATACGGAGCATATCACTATTGCAGAGCGTCTGAAAGAAGCAGGATATACCTCCGCCTTTCTCGGCAAATGGCATATTGCTCCAGGGATCGGACGAGGCGGCAAGGTCGCGGATGACGTTTCTCCTATTGGGCAAGGATTCGATATCAATATCGGCGGCACTTCCTATGGAGGACCACCTAGCTTCTTCTCGCCTTATCGAAACGGCGAACTTACGGATGGAGCCGATGGTGAATACCTTCCTGATCGTTTGGTCGGCGAAACCATTCGTTTCATCAAGAAGAACAAGGACAAGCCTTGGATGACTCACTTGTTGTTCTACACCGTGCATTGGCCTATGCAGGCGCCGGAACACTTGCTAAAGAAATACGCCGACCGCAAGGGATTCGGCCTCAACGACACGCGATATGGGGCAATGATCGAAGCGATGGACATGGCCATCGGGCGTTTGCTCGAAGCTCTCGAAGGAATGAAATTGGTCGACGACACCTTGGTCATTTTCACCAGTGACAACGGGGGCTTCGCCGGGGTCTCCGATTGCCGCCCCTTGCGCGAGTCCAAGGGCCATCTTTACGAAGGAGGCATTCGCGTTCCACTTATTGTACGCTGGCCGGGAAAGGTGAAGCAGGGCACCACCTGCGCGACTCCCGTAATCAGCATGGATTTTTACCCGACTTTCCTAGAGTCCGCCGGATTGAAGCCGGTCAAGAAATCGATCGACGGAGAGAGCCTTTTGCCTCTTTTGCGGCAAATAGGAAAACTTCAGCGCGAAGAGATTTTCTTCCATTATCCCAATTATGCTTGGCACATGGGGAACCGTTTGGCGGGAGCCGTTCGGACGGAAAACTGGAAACTGATTCGCAATTACGACGATGATTCGCTCGAATTGTACGACATGTCCAAAGACCTGAGCGAAAAAAAGAACCTCGCAAAAAAAAATCCTAAGGTCGCAATTCGCTTGAATCGCAAACTCTCGCAATGGCTAGATGAAACCGACGCTCCAATGCCGAGACCTCCTAAACCTTTGCCTCGAAAATGAAGTTGCTTTTTTTATTCTCTTTTCTAGCGGGGTGGAGTGCTTTCCTCAGACTTTCTGCAGCTGAACTAATCAAGGTCAGCGCCTCAAATGCCCAAACAGGCAACGGTCCCGCACATGCCATCGACACGAACCAAGGCACGCGATGGTCATCCGAAGGCAAGGGGCAGTGGTTGCTGTTGGAGTTGGACAAACCGTTTTCCTTTTTCGAGTTCGAGCTCGGTTTCTCTCGAGGCGCTCGTCGCTATGAATTCAACCTTGAGACCTCTCCCGACGGAAAGAAATGGAGTCAGGTGTTTTCCGGCAAAAGTCATGGTGAGGGCGATGCCGTAAAGCAATTCCCCGCCCCGGATGCATCCGGGCGCTTCCTTCGCTTCGTTTCCCAAGGCAACAACGAGAACAATTGGGTCAACCTGCACACCTTTCGGATCAAGGGGCTTTCGGTTTCCAAGAAATTGGTCACCGTTGCCGCCAAGGATCCAAGCGGCCTTGAGGTTTCCGTATGGGCGGAGAACCCGCTCGTAGCCAGTCCGGTGGCCATCAGTTTCGACGAAAAGGGCAGGGCCTACGTCACCCGTGTACGTCGCCGCAAGATATCCAGCTTGGACTTACGAAACCACCGGGCTTGGGTGAAGCACGACCTTTCCATCCGCAGCCTTGAGGACAAGCTCGCCTTCTATAAGAAAGCCATGGGGCAGAACGTGTTTCCCGACGTGAGGCATTACTCGCCACCGGATCGCAATTCGGACGGCAAACGGGATTGGCGCGATCTGGCGGTTCAAACCGAGGAGATTCTTCGAGTCGAGGACACTGATGGCGATGGCAAGGCTGACAAGTCCACCGTCATCGACAAGGACTTGGCTTCTCCTGTTACCGGGATTGCTGCCGGCGTGCTTTGGGCAGAAGGAGCCGCATACGCGACGGTGGAACCAGACGTCTGGAAGTATGAGGATTCCGATGGCGATGGAACGCCCGACAAGAGGTCGCTCATCAGTCGAGGTTATTCCATCCACATTGGACAAGGAGGACACAACGTTTCGGGACTGACCATGGGCCCGGACGGACGCATCTACTGGTCGGTTGCGGACAAAGGCATAAATGCTACAGGGAGGGATGGTGAACACTATTTTTATCCTGACCGAGGCGCCATCATGCGATGTGAGCCCGATGGATCACAATTGGAAGTCTTCGCTCTGGGGGTCCGAAACGGCCAAGAACCAGTCTTCGACGAATTCGCGAACCTTTTCAGCGTGGATAACGACGGCGACTATCCGGGCGAGCGCGAGCGTTTCATTTATCTTGTAGAAGGCGGAATGACAGCATGGCGCCTTCACTGGCAATGGCATGGTTACCAAGACTTCGCCAGGGTATCCGGCGAAAAGCCCTACAACGTGTGGTTGAAGGAAGGCCTCTTTCGTCCACGGTTTCCGGGGCAGGCAGCATTCATCATTCCGCCCCTCGCCAGTTATTCCAACGGTCCTTGTGGCTTCGTCTACAATCCGGGCACTGCCCTCAATGAAAAATACCGCAACTTTTTCTTCCTCGCTCAGGGACGCAGAATCACAGCTTTCAAGGTCCGCCCAAAAGGTGCCGCCTTCGAAATGTACGATGAGATCAACGTTCCCGGATGCAGCAGCAACACCGGTCTCACCATCGGTCCGGACGGCGCACTTTACGTCACGGATTGGATGAACGGGCCCGGTGAAAGAGGGAGAGTATGGAAGATCGATGACCCGAAGGCTTCCAATTCGCCTGTTCGCAAGAGGGTTCGCGAGATTTTGGCGGCAGGCATGAAGAATCGCACAGTAGTCCAATTGGGCGAATTTCTGCGGGAAGATGACTTTCGAATCCGCAAGGCCGCCCAGTTCGAATTGGTTCGAAGAGAAGAGGTGGGACGAAAGGCGCTTAATGTCGTTTCCCGACAAAGATCAAACCGATTGGCCCGCCTTCACGCAATCTGGGGAATAGGCCAAGTTGCCAGGGGTTGGCCGGATGGTAAAAGGAAGAACCTTGATGCCGTTCAGCCCCTCCTAGAGCTCCTTGCCGACAAGGATGTGGAGGTTCGGGCTCAAGCGGCCAAGGTCCTCGGGGAGTCAGCCTACTCCCCTGCCCTTTTACCCTTGATCCGGTTGCTGTCAGACGAATCCCTCCGCGTCCGGTTTCATGCCGCCCTCGCCCTCGGGAAACTCAAGAAGCCGAAATCCATTCAACCTCTTTTTAAACTGGTCGAGGAAAACAACGATAAGGATGCCTTCCTGCGCCATGCCGCGGTTATGGGGTTGGCAGGCTCAGCCAAAGACAGCCCGAAGGCCCTACTTGAGACCATGAACTCCTCTCCATCGTCGGTACGCCTCGCCGCCATCCTCGCCTTGCGCAGGCACGCACATCCGGGAATCTCATCCTTTCTCAAGGACAGTGACCTTTATCTCGTTACTGAAGTGGCGAGGGCTATTCATGATGATTTTTCGATACCGGATGCCCTGCCGGCCTTAGCCGAGATACTGGATCGCCCTGATCTGGCGGGAGAACCTCTTCTTCGTCGTGTCATCAACGCCAATTTCCGCGTTGGTCGCCCAGAAGATGCCGAGCGACTCGCCCGCTATGCAGCAAAGTCAAATGCTCCCGAGAACATGCGGACCACCGCCTTGGCCTGTCTCGCTCTTTGGCCGCAACCGCCCGTTCTCGATGCCGTGGAGGGGCGCTATCGAGAATATCCGCCGAGGAATCCAAGACCCGCCGCCAAGGCCTTGTCGGAAGTGGCTGACGAGTTGGTTGAGCACGCATCCGCGAAGGTCTTGACGATACTTGCCCGAGCCATCGAACGACTCAAGGTGACCGATCTTCTTCCTGTCGTTCATGCCGCTTATGAATCGAACAAGGCCACCTCTTTCTTGCAGGCTCAGCTCCTCGGTACAATGGGCGAATTGAGTGACCCTGCCTTGGGACAATACGTGGAAACAGCACTCAAGTCGAAAGATGCCAGGCTTCGCACCGCGGCTCAGAAAAGGGCATGGGCTGCGGGCCTTTCCGGGATGGAGGTCTTTGCCAAGGCGCTCGAAACCGGCAGTTTGCAGGAAAAGCGATCGGCTCTCAGCAACCTTGCCCTATCCGACGAACCCAAGGCCGATGCCTTACTCACTGCCCAATTCGCCAAGCTCGATCCCCGTTTGGAATTGGATTTACTCGAGGCAGCGGATCAAGCAAAGGGAACCGAGGCTCGGGAGAAGGCCAAGTCCCGACAAAATGAATTGGCTTCAGAAGGTACCTTGGGACCCTTTTTTCCCGCCTTGAACGGCGGGGACGAGGAAGCCGGCAAGAAAGTGGCTTTCGGCCATGCTGCGGCCCAGTGCATACGTTGCCACAAGGTGGGTTCCACCGGTGGTGTCTTGGGTCCAGACTTGTCGAAGGTGGCTTCTCGTTTGTCTCCATCCAAGCTGTTGGAATCCTTGGTTGATCCTCAAGCCCAACTGACGGAGGGATACGGTCTCCTCGTGGCTACCTTGAAGGATGGTTCCACCGTGACAGGATCGATCACAAAAGCGACTACCCAGACCTACTCCTTACAGTCGCCCGACGGCAAACAATCCACCCTAGAACGTTCGAGGGTTGCCTCGGAGATATTGACTTCCCCCATGCCTCCCGCCGGGACCATCTTGTCCAAGCGCGAAATACGTGACCTGATCGCCTTTCTCTCAACGCTCCGCTAAATGAGATTCTGTAGCTCCATCGCTTGCATTTTTGCAACTAGCCTGATGGGCAAAACCGCCAAGCAGAACGATTTATTCATCATGTCCGACGACCACGCCTACGAGGCGGTCGGGGCTTATGGTTCATGGCTCAAGGACTTCGTCCACACGCCTGCCATCGACAAACTGGCCGCCGAGGGAATGCGATTCACCAATGCTTGTTGCAACAACTCCATCTGCTCACCCTCGCGGGCCAGTATCATATCCGGGCAGTACAGTCACTTGAGTGGTGCCCTGAATCTGAATTGCAGCCTTCGGCCGGACGCCCCCACATACATTGGTGAACTGACCAAGGCGGGCTACCAGACCTGCGTAGTCGGGAAATGGCACATGAAGCATCTTCCGCGTGTAACCTCCACCTATGCGGTAACCAAGGGCCAAGGCAAGTACTTCAACCCTACCTTGCATCGTCCGGATGGTTCCACCGAAAAACACGAGGGGTACTATGCCGACCGTTACACCGATTGGGCCTTGAAGTGGCTCCAGGAACGAGACAAGAAG
>CAZWTI010000194.1:0-3644 GCA_964637065.1 uncultured Puniceicoccaceae bacterium | reverse complement strand
TCTTTCATTTGGGTGGTCGTGGGGAAACAAAACAAGAAGAAGGGTGGCAAGTACCCCTATCGGTCAAATTTGGCGAAGAGGCTGTGAGCAATCTTGTTTTTGGTGTCGCAAGTTGGGCGACCGGCGGTCGTGATATCGACGGGGTACCGATTGAGTATCACAACTACCAGGAAAACGTTCTTCCGCCATTGCCGCCTGAGGGCGCCAACGACGCGCGCTTCCTGTTGGATGGCGATAATCCGAACCAGGGATCCTTCGTCGATCTACGCGCGGAAGCCACCGGACTTGGCGACACGTTAGCGTGGAAGTTGCAGATTGTCTCTATTGCGGATGTTGTGATTCGCTGGGATTCCGACGCCCTGGACGAGATCGAAGGCAGCTTCTTACTTCGGCCTATGTCCGACGACGGGGCGTTGCACGGTGCTGCCACGGATATGTCCGAGACGGATTCTTTAGTGTCGGTGTATTCGGGCGAGTCGAAGCGCGACTTGTGTCTGTACTTCTCCAGCGCTGCGGTCACAGTAACCTTCGAATTAAACAGTGGTTGGAACCTTGTGTCCGTCCCGGGCGATCCTGAATCTAGGGCACTGGAGGATCTCTTCCCAGACGCCCTGTCCCTATGGGGATGGGACAATTCCGGAAATGACCACCAATATGTTCAAGCCCATGAATTCGCGCCTGGCCAGGGGTATTGGCTTAATCTCACCTCTGACTTGACACGAACGGTTGCTGCAAATGCACCCGTTGTCCAAACGAGGTCTCTTCCGGTTGGGTGGAGTCTGACGGGAGTGTTCAAGGATCGGGTAGCGGTTGACCAGTTAAAGGTGGCGGCTCCTCAGATTCGCAGCGTTTTCGGATACGACGGAGCGTATCACTTGGCCGATGTCCTCATACCCGGCAGGGGTTACTGGATGAAGGTAAGGGACGAACCCATTGCAGCGCTCGACTTCGGGCAGTTTGAACCCGCCCCAGAAACGGCTGTTGCCAAGCGTCTTGTCGCTGAGTCATCGAGGCTCCCAACACTTTATGCTGTCGGTGAAAATTCGAGAATCGCGTTGGAACTGGGAGCGGATGATCCGGAAGTCACGGCTTTGCCGCCGGTGCCTCCTACAGGTAGTGTCGACGCTAGAATCTTACTGTCGGAATATGACAGCTGGATGACGCCGAAGGCGGCCGATACATATCCTGTTCGTTTCCAAGAGATCCAAGAGCTCACATGGAAATTCGGCCGATTTCGTGATGGGATGTGGTCTTTGGAGTTAGCGGACGGTCGACACGTTGCCCTGGAAGGCGACGGGACCCTATCTCTGGGTGGCGGAGTGATCCACGGTTTGTTACATCAGACCAAGGAAGCCCGGCAATATTCCTACGATCTCCGGAGCAACTTTCCCAACCCCTTCAATCCGACTACTACGATCGGCTATGAGATCGGTGAGGGCGGGCATGTGAAACTGGCAATATTCAACGTACTAGGTCTGCGCGTGCGTGTTCTGGTCGATTCGGAACTATCGCCAGGAGCGTACCGCATGGTGTGGGATGGCCGGAATGATAGTGGTCTCGCATTGGCGGCAGGGACATATTTCTTGCGCATGCAGAGTGGGACGTATGTGCAGACTAGAAAGATGGTCTTAAGCCCGTAGTAAGCCGACTGTTTCGGTGATAAGGGGGGCGCCAGCAACAGGCGGTCCCCCTTTATCTGTAAAGTGGATTTTGCGTGCGAAATGGATCAACTTGACTGGAAATTACGGTTGCGCTGTGGAAAATGGGGCAAATGTTAAGCCTACCACGCTTCTTTGCACTGGAAGTGGTTAACATCAACCTGGTGACGAAGATATGATGATCCCCTCTCTGAACAATTCAATTAACCCTGTGCCGTCGGTATTGATTCGCAGTATTACCGTCGGAGTGGGCTTGGCGCTTGTCGCACTTTTTCTTTTTCCAAATGGGGTGTCCGCGCAGGACGATGAAGAGTTTTTCCTCGATACCGAGTTCGAATTGGTGGGTTCAATTGAATCCGATTCTTATGATAGCGCCTTGTCGCCGGCGATGACACAATTTTTTCAATTCGAGCTTGATTCTCAGGAAGACGTGACCATTCTCACTGAATCTGAAGAGTTCGACACCTATATTGCCCTGTTTGCTGGAAGCGGATTAGCGGACGTGAATGACGGGACCATTCTCGAGCAGAATGACGATTGGGAGGAGGACGGCACGAACTCACGGATCGAGCGGGTGCTTCCGGCTGGGACATATCTGATCGGCGTTCAGGCATATGATCCTGCCGAAGAATGGGGAGATTATTCGCTTACGCTCGAACTGAGAGGATTCGATGAGGTCGCTCCGATGGTCGATGCGACGACTTACATTTTCTGGTCTACCGAAGACCCAACATGTATCGATGACCCACAACCTCATTGTGGTAAATTGTGGAGTATGGATGTAGATAACTTGCAGATTTCCAGCCAATTAAGACCGTACCATCTTCACACTAACGGGTACCGGCCAGATTACCCAATGGGGATGGTGGTGGATGGAAAAAACGGTGGAACGGCGTATTGGATAACCACTGATGGTTCGGAGTATCGCCAGAACTTGGACGGGAGCGATCAAGACCTCGGTACTGGATTCCAGGAGTTAGGCGACAACAATCGCAGATTTGTTCTGGAATTTGACCTCGCCAATGGACATCTCTACGGCGCTAAAAATGGGCACATCATACGCACAAATGTTGATGGTACAAATCCGGTGGAGCTCTCGGAAAATTTTACACCACCAAAACAACCGGGAAGTTCCTTTGCTTTAGATTTGGTCAACGGGAAGATGTATTTCCGGGCAAAAGACGACGAAATCGACGGTTATCTGATCAGACGGGCGAACCTGGACGGCACTGATCACGAGAAAGATTTCATGCTATTACCTCCCGACCATGTCCCCGGTAGGATGAGGGTAGATCCGGTTGGCGGCAAGCTATATTGGACAACCATAGGAAGCACAACCAATCCCAAACCGGGTATTTTACGTTCCAATCTCGACGGAACGAATATCGAGTATATTGTTTCTTCTGCCACAATTTCGGCGGCAGACATACCCGTTGAAATGGCCTATGGCCAAAACTCTCCGTTTGGTCTTGTTCTTGACATAAAGAATGGCAAGATGTATTGGGGTGACCAGAAAGCGAGAAAGATCGTCCGGGCTAATCTCGATGGCAGTTACGCCGAAGATGTGGTTACTGACGTGCCTATAAGGCCACTGGCCCTCGCAATCGCCGAGATTGAGCCGCCGGTTCCAACGTTTGAACTGGTCGCGAATTGGAAGGCGAATAGTTCAACGCATCCATTTTCGGTTATGACGATAATTCCGGGTGGTGGCAGTACCTCGGGTTTTGGCGGTACGGGTGTATCTACTGACGAGGGAGGTTTGGGTTTTTTCTTCGGGACCTATCGGAATATGGACGAAATTATCCAGGCATGGAATTCGATAGGAACTGATGAGGTACCTTACATGGGTGGTCATGAGACGAAGTGGCCTCAT
Organism: uncultured Puniceicoccaceae bacterium; assembly: GCA_964637065.1. Lineage (GTDB taxonomy): Bacteria > Verrucomicrobiota > Verrucomicrobiia > Opitutales > Seribacteraceae. Next base: position 113 of record CAZWTI010000194.1, on the reverse strand, counting down.
GTTACCAAGGGCGCATATTTCAGCGCTCTGCTCGATAAGTTGCAGGACGAATATGTTGCCTTGGTGGGGTCGGGTATTCAGCCGGTCCCGGCTCCGGAGAACGCCGTGCTGAT
>CAZWTI010000193.1:0-2591 GCA_964637065.1 uncultured Puniceicoccaceae bacterium | reverse complement strand
CGACGTCAACCCAACCATCGCCACCGTCGACGTCGCGGTCGTCATCGGGGCCAACGACGTCGTAAACCCCGCCGCCATCGAGGACGAGACCAGCCCCATCTACGGCATGCCCATCATCAATGCCCATCAGGCCAGAAACGTGTTCTGCCTAAAGCGTGGTCAGGGCAAGGGCTTCTCAGGCCTCGTGAACAAACTCTTCTTTCGCGAGAACGTCCGTATGCTCTACGGCGACGCCAAGGAAACCATTACCGCCCTCGTCGCCCAGTTCAAGGACTAGGTTTTGTCCTGGCTGTCGGCCATCCTTTCAGTGCAGAGTTTCGGTCAGCTTCCGCAAACCGTCTAGGTTTTCCCCGAGGACAACTTCAACATCCCGTGAGGCGACGTGCCCGAGGATGCCGATCGGGCCTTCGTAGCCGGCTTCGATAATCGTCTTCATCATGCCGGCTTCGTTGCTGCCTTTGCCGATAGGAAGGATTTTCCGGAACTTTTGCCCATTTCCGGACATGCCGTTCAAGTTTAGGCATAGGAGATAAGGCTTCATCGACCTTAGGGATTCCGCGAAGTCCTCCACATGACCGTGACCATGGTGAAAGTTATAGACGATGCCCACTTGATCATGGCCGAGCTTGTGAAGTTCCTTGCATACCGCGATCAGGTTAGCGGGTTCGCCACCCCATCCGCCATGGTTGTAGAGCCCAAGCTTTAGGTCGAGCTTCTCGGTCTTCTTCACCAAAGGGAGCATCGACTTGGCGGCAATGGACACTTTTTCTTCCTGACTCCCTGCCTTGGGTGAGATCAGCGTACGCCATACTTGAGGCTTGATGTTATGCTTCTTGACTAGTCGTTCGAAGGCCTCGTGCCAACTCCAGAAGGCGAAGAACTCAAGGTCACGTTTCTTGTATTCCAGAATTTCCTGCTCGAACGAGGGTACGTGATGATCGCGCCAATCATAAGCGATCTTGGTGAAACCCAGACGCTTGGCCATTTTCGCTCGCTCCGCTGGGTTGCGTTTTTTCGCATCGAACGGAACAATGCACCAAGCAACCAAGTTCTCTTTGGCGAAGACTTTCTTGGCATCAGCCTTGATGGAAACAACAACGCTAATCGCTGTTAAGAAAACAAGGCAGTTGTGGGCCAAATTCATGGATAGGTATGTTTTACTTAATGCCAAGAAGTCTCGCGGAGCAAGGTCGCAGGTCTTGCATCAAGTATTCTTTTTAGGCAAAGTCGATTTTTTCATATCGATTTCATGATGCTTCCCCGTTTCCTTGGTGCTCTCTGGTCGTGTTTCTTTGGTATTTGCATTTCGGCCAAGCCTTCGCCCTCGCCGAATTTTCTTTTGATAGCCATCGACGATCTAAACGATTGGGTCGGTTGCCTTGGAGGGCATCAGCAAGCCCGCACACCGAACATCGATCGTCTGGCGAAACGAGGAATGCTTTTTCTCAACGCCCATTGCCAGGGACCTATCTGCGGACCCTCGCGAGCATCCTTGCTTTCCGGATACTATCCGCATGAAACAGGCATTTATCAGCAACCCGGTGGCAAGGCCATGGAGAAGGACGATGTCTTCTTTCACGGGCGGATGGTTTCCCATTATTTTAGCAATCACGGGTATCGCACTCTAGGTGTCGGCAAGATCACGCACGGGTATTCCGCGAACTTGGCCTTCGATTCTTACGGCGGCAGGTTCTCGGGTTCCGGTCCTAAACCGAAAGGCGGCAAACGTTTCAACTACCACTTGCCTGAGGTTCCTTGGACGGGAACCCAGACCGATTGGGGAGCTTTTCCGGAGAATGACGAGGAAATGCCGGATCACAAGGCGGCCGATTGGGCCGTGGATCGACTTTCCGAAAAGATGGCGAAACCGTTCTTCCTTGCCGTGGGCTTTGTTCGTCCGCACGTACCGTTCTATGTTCCTCAAAAATGGTTCGACCTGTTTCCATTGGAGGAGGTGAAACTGCCATCGGTTAAGACCGATGACCTTCGAGATGTTCCTTCAATCAGCAGACGAATTCACGAACTTCCCAAATATCCGAAACTTGCATTTCTTCAGAAGAACGACGGCGAGCAGTTTCGTAAATGCGTCCGAGCGTATTTGGCCTGCGTAGCATTCGTTGATCATCAGGTCGGTCGCGTGCTGGATGCCTTGAAGAAAGGTCCTCATGCCGAAAACACCGTTGTCATCCTCTTCAGCGACCACGGTTACCACCTTGGGGAGAAGGACCGCGTGAGCAAGCACAGTCTGTGGGAGGAATCCACCCGTGTGCCGTTGGTAGTTGTTCCGGCAAAGTCACAAGGGAAGGCATACGGCAATGCGGGCCAAATCTGTTCCAAGCCCGTCGGCTTGATCGACCTTTACCCAACCATCCTCGAGATGTGCGGCTTGCCACCGAACAAGAAAAATAGTGGGGAGAGTCTTGTCGGTTTGCTTAAGAATCCTTCCGCCGATTGGCGTTTCTCCACATTGACGACCTATGCTCGCGGCAACCATTCACTTCGTTCGGAACGGTACAGATACCTTCGTTTCGAGGATAAATCGGAGGAACTCTACGACCACCGCGAGGACCCGAACGAGTGGACTAACTTGG
>CAZWTI010000192.1:0-3986 GCA_964637065.1 uncultured Puniceicoccaceae bacterium | reverse complement strand
CTTGCAGCTTTCCAGAGTGAATCGAGGTCATCGTGGGTAGAATCCTCGCCCTGAAGCTTTCCCTCTCCCTCTTGCAGGTTTGTTTCCCTCTGCCTTGCGCGTTTTCGGAAGTAGTTGAGAGCCAACCGGCGAGCGATGACGTATAGCCATGGAAGGAAAGGTTTCTCAGGATCGTAGAGATCAAGGCGTCGATAAGCTCGTAGAAAGGTTTCCTGCGTGAGATCTTCCGCGTCTGAGGTGCTTTGCGTGAAACCTGCGAGAAATCGAACGAGACCGCTGCGTCTGCGCAGAACCAGTTCCTCGAAGGCATCCAAGTTTTCCGCATTCGCCTCTCGGGCAAGGTCCTCGTCAGATTTGGGCAAGGCTTCGACACCTGCGGATTCGGATTCTTGGATGGGCACGCAGGTTCGGCGTCTCGAATCTTACTCTTGTGATCCGTCGATATCCTCTCTGGCTTGCGCGGCTTTGCTCTTAGCCATTTCCTCAGCGAGTTTTTCCTTCACCAGACTTGCCGCGACGCCAAGGTAAACTCGCACGTGGCTGCCGTCCCGGGCAACGTGAGTCTTTACCGTGGAGGCCAGCTCGGCCAGATTTGGATCGAGGTCAGCCCCGAGGGTGAGAAGGCTGGCTCCTCCGCGCATGACGTTCTCGAGATGACCGGCGGTGGCTTCGTCCGCAGCTTTAAGAACAGCTGCGATCCGTACTTGCCCATCGACTTCTCCGATGGCGACGCCGAGAGCAGTGGCCTTCTTCAAAATGGCGGCCTCGGGTGCTTTCTTGGGAGGATTGATCGCGGTGATTCCATTTAGGTTAGCGATAGCTACGGCAACGGGATAGGGGATGGCCTTGGCCAACTCGTTTAGGATATCATTGCCTTTCATGGAAGGCTGTATCCCGTCAAGGACGTCCAATCCGTGTTTCACATAGTCTTGGCCGGTGCCGGCCACGATCGTGTCCTCATCAACAATTACGAAGGCGTTCTTGTTTTCGGCATAAATTGTTTTGCCTTTGTAGTTGGAAGACCGGATGTTCTCGTTAAGCGTGACGAATCCCTCGATTTGCTTTGCGTTGAAACCTCCGGAGGCGATGGCGATCCCTTTTTCATTCTCGCCGCGTCCGAACACCGTCAAGTTTCCCAAACCTTCTACATCCACGCCGAAAGCAGCCTTTATTCCCGCAAGTTGGCGTTGGGCCTTTTGGTCTTTCTTGACTTCGGCGAGCAGGAATTTCCCCACTTCCGTCTTCAGGAGATTCGAAAAGTCAAGATGCGCCACCCAGTTCGCTTGAGCTGAGACCTCTTCTATGTCGAGGGGAGCGGCGTTCAACTGAGTTCCCGCAAACGTGAGAAGTGATAGTATGGCGGTTAGTAATCTGTTCATCTTGGTGAATTTCATTTTTGAAGTTTTTGTAAGTTTTTAGACGATCTAGAGAATGTTCTTTTACCTTCTTACACTCCGAATCGTCAAAAGGTTACCGGAGAACCTGAATTTTTGTTCTGTTCTGTTAACGACCCAAAAAGAAGGCCCCTCTTGTGAGGAGCCTCCCTGATGCAAAATGAGCAGAAATTCCTTTTCAGGCTGCGAAGCGATCATCCGTAAGTGAACTTTGTCTACGCTTTACCTTTCTTAGCCGTGAGCGCCTACGTAATCCTCTGTCCAGTTTGTTGATCAGATCGTCGATAGACTTGTAAAGGTCTTCGCTCGCCATGGAGATGGTAATGGTTGTTCCCTTCAACTCGAGATGGCCTTTGGCAACGAACTCGTTGCTGTGACTGGTTGAGCGCGCAGAGCATTCAAGTTCAATGCGCGCTCGTATAATGGCGTCCTCGTGCTTGAAAAGCCGCTCCGTTTTCTCATGGACGACACTTTTCAATGCTTCCGTCAGTTCAAGATGTATTCCGGACAGGATTACGTTTTGTTTCATACGCTATCTTACTCAGGTTTTCGTTGTTTGGTTGCGAAAAGAGTGCATGCCGACATGCGTAAAACCATGCGGAAGGCTAGGCCGTCTTGAGGAAAAGAGAGAATGCGAAACTGTTTGGGGTGGAAAGTAACTCTCTTTGACCAAAAAGCACATACAACTGATTGGGTTTACTAACTAAGCGCGACTTTCCGCACTTGTCCAATTTTAAGTGAAATTTTTTTGTGGAAGGTATGATTCTATTACGACTGAATGGGATGGATATCGTACAATGGATTGAAATTTAATGCTTTATGCTACATTCTTTCGCCCTGTGTTCTTGAGGCTCAACAATGATGGAAAAGCAAATTATCTCTGAACGGGCACCCTTGGTGAATCCTGATGAGTTTCCGGATTGGATTTTGCATGAAGATCAGGATGTCCTTGCAGTCAACAAACCCGGATGGCTTGTTTGCCACCCTTCGAAGAACGGACCATGGTCTAGTTTGGTGGGTGCGGGAAAGCAGTATGCCGGGGTTGATCGATTGTATCTGGCCGGACGTTTGGACAGGGAGACCAGCGGTGTGGTGCTGATGGGCAAGACAGCTTCCGCCGGCAAGGCTTGGCAACGAGCTGTGGAGAAAAGGGAAGCTACGCGTACATACTTGGCTATCTTGGAGGGTGAACTTGAAGAAAAACTCAACCTGGAAACCCACTTGGGAAACGACCCCGACAGTGAAGTTTTTGTCAAGCAACGCGTTACGGCGCCATCCCGGAAGTCCAAGGCCGCTCAGACTTGTTTTCGTCCGTTGAAATCCCGTAATGGATTTACTTTGGCCTTGGTTACCATGAGTACCGGCAGGAAGCATCAAATCCGTGTTCATGCGCAATGGTCTGGTTTTCCGATTGTTGGCGACAAGCTCTACGGTAGTGACGAGAAGCTATACTTGAAGTTTTGCCAAACAGGATGGACGGACGAACTGGCTAGAGTTCTCTCTTTGCAGCGACAAGCCCTTCACGCCATTCGTTTCGGAACGCACGACAATGTTTTTCTTGCTCCTCTTCCTAGTGATATGGAGGGCTTTTGCCTTTATCAAATGGGGCTGTCCCGCGATGAGCTTGCCCAAGTTCTTGGCGAAATCTAAAGTTAAAGTTGACTTGGGAATTACGGAAAAGGGTTGGCGCAGACTATCGCTGAGGGTAGGGCAGGGATTTACCTTCTTCTTGCAAGCCTCATGACTCCACCACCATCCAGTCCTTGGGAAGCCCTGCGAGCCGGCTTTCGCAGGGTATGCGTACGGCGTTTGGTGGGGGACGAGGAAGGGGCCGTCAATGCCCTCAAGGAGGAGATTCCGAGTTTGGTCGTGGGCTGGGTTAAGACTTCATCCTTAAACCCGGTTGAAAAGAAGGCCAAGCTCAAGGAGGTTTTCGACGACGAGTCTGCAAGAGCGGAAGAACTGGCGACTGCCTTTGAGCTTTTTGCCGCAAAATTCGAAGCTAAGGTTGCTGCCCGAGTATCCGAGGAGGTTTCAAAGGCTCGAGAGGAAATGTTTCACGTCGCCACAAAATTTGAAGATGCCTTGGTTGGCTTTTCCGAAAAGTTCGAACAATTGCTTTCTCAGGCTCACTCACTGTCCACCATCCCCGCTCTCGAACCTCCTCCGGCAGAAGAACCGGCAGCTGAACCCGTCCCGGAGTCGGAACTAGTACCTGTTGCTGAACCAGTCGAGGTTTCGGGACCTGAACCCCGGAGCGAGCAGGCCAAGCCCGAACCTGAGATCCGGGAAATCGACGACAAAAAGGAAGCGGAACCCAAGTCCGAACCTGAACCGAAGACTGTTCCACAAACTGTAGTCGAGACGGAAAAGGAAGACGATTTAGATCAATCGTCGAGCGATGAGCTCGAACCTGAGCCCGAGCAAGTAGAAGAGTCCGTGCCGTTAAGGGGCATTCGATTCGACGAGATAGAGGACATGATTGATGAACTTCTTTCTCAGGAGCAAAAGCCCGAATGAGCTCGGACGCGCAAAACTTATTCACATCCTCGGGTTTTCGTTTCCAAGGTAGCCTCTTTCACGACTCTATGC
>CAZWTI010000191.1:0-3772 GCA_964637065.1 uncultured Puniceicoccaceae bacterium | reverse complement strand
GGGGGACAGGAGATCGCGAAAATTGCTCAGCCGACTGAACAGGACAGCTTCGCGATCGACAGCAGTCCGAACCTCGATGGCGATGGATTCGCCAAGGACTTGGCGCCGCAGTGAGGCGGTGGCCAGTTCTGCACGGACCTCCCGTTCCTCTGCCTGTCGGCGTCCCCACCACGGCAACTCGACCGACAAGCCGACTCCATGAGACCTTTCCCTTTCGAGCCCACCGGGAGCATCCATCTCTCGAGCATGCTCCATGAAACCCTCCAAACGCCAAGTTCCCCAACGAGCCGCTTTTCTTTCCTGCAACCTGGTCGTCGCTCGATCCTCTTCGCAAGAGGCCAGCAGCAAGTCAGGTCGACGAGTTCGCCAGCCCAAGGCATCGTCGGGAGAAGATGGTCTTTCTTCCGGAAATTCCAAGGATCCCTCCAGAACCAGTTCATCGGCGGGTTTCGCCCGCAGGATGGATCGGGCATCAGCCAAGAGTTCGCTCAGTTGTTGTTCATGTGCTGACTGGTTCTCACTCGCCGCAAGCGATTTCAACTTGGTCTGGCCCGCATCAATGCTCGAAGCTTCTCCACGGGCGGCGGCGGAAGCTACGAAGGTTTCCAATTCGCTTGCCAGCTCACTCGCTTGCTTGGCGAAGCTCGAGTGTTCGCGAGCGGCGAGGAGATGTAGAAAAAGCTGCTCCGCTCGCAGACGTGCCTTCCTTCGCGCCGCCAGACGGGACATGTTTGCCAAGGCGGAATCCGCATTGGCGATTTCTCTCAATGCTTTTTTCTGTCCCGGCAGGCGAAAAGATTGATCGATGCTCAAGCCAATGGCCCGCTCTCCTTCATCGTTGCCCAAGACATCGGTACCGTACGAAAAGGAAACTTCGAGATCGGGCATCGACAAGACCGCAGCATTGCGGGCTTCGACAATCTCTTTGGCGTAAGCAGATTCACCTACGCCCAAGTCGTTTTCTACTGCCCTATCGACGAAGGATTCGAAAGTAAGCCGCAAGGTTTCCCCCAAGACGGCTTGACCCAAGAAAGGCTTGATAAAAAGAATGTAATAAAAAATATAAAAGCGTGTATTCATCGACTTGATTCCTCCATGTAACGAGTGGCCAGCCGAACCGGGCCGGCCAAGATGAGTGAACTCGAGAAAATGCGTCCTGAGATAAAAAGGACGCGGGGAGAAATCAGAGCCGTAGGACGATAGTCAAAAGTGCAGAATTCCCAGACTGAAAAGATGGAGGGAGGCGCGGAACTCTCATTAGGCGTCTCAAGAATCCCGTCACAGATACCGTTGCAGGATCAGGGGGGGAAGTGGCCAGCACCTGAGGCTTGCCCTTGATTGCGATAACGGCGACGGGGGAGAGCATGGCAGGATCGTCAATGGTCAAACCGATGTGAAGATGGTCGTCCGAATGCTCGCATTGAAGGCCATCCGGAGAATCGCAGGGTGTAGGATGCCCATCGCAGTGATCGTCATGTGAATGAGCGATCTCCAAATGAAAATGCCCGGCATCTCCAACGCAGGCTTGCAATCCACGCATCCCGCAAAACGGGATCAAGGAAGCCATTATGCAACGAACAAACATTGTTCTAGAAAGCTTACTGATAAACATACAATAGTCAATGAGCTAAGCTCCATCAATAACTACCGACACATGATGATTGACCGTGAGGTAGGGAAACATAGCCTCAATCTCATGAAAACTTCCATCCGACTGCTCTCTGTCTTCGCTTACCTGTGCTTCGTTTCCTGTGGTCACGACCATGACCATGATCACGGGGAGCACGATGATGAACATGGTGAACATGTTCACACGGCTCCACACGGCGGGACGCTCGTTGAACTTGGAGAGCATGGATCAGGTCATAACTTGGAAGTGCTTCTAGACGCGAACGGCACAATTGAAATCTATGTTCTGGATGGCCACGCTGCAGACTTCGTTCGCGTAAAACAGGAAGAAATCGAACTTCAGGTAACAGCCGAGGGAAACGAGACAATGAGAATTGCCCTGAAAGCAGTGGAAGACCCCAGAACGGAAGAAACCGTTGGCGACACCTCCCTCTTTCGAGCCAAGACGGAGCTCGCGGGCCTCAAGTCCTTCGAGGGCGTCCTGCAGACCCTCAACGTCAAGGGAGCTAAATACGAAAACGTCCCCTTTCGTTATCCCAAGGGCAACGAATAGATTCCGACTGGCCCACAAGACCTTTGGGGCAACAAGCTCTACGAGGTCTTGAACGAGAACGGGAAAATGCTAGAATGTAATTATTCCCAGATCATGACCATAGAGGAAAAACGCAACCAATTGGTAGAGGAACTGATGCCATTCGAGGATCACTTTGAACGCTTCGCATACGTCATCGACCGAGCAAAGTCCTACCCTTCTCTGGACGAGGAATACAAGATCGAAACCTTTCTGATCAAGGGTTGCATATCACAACTTTGGATTTTCCCGCAGTTCAAGGACGGCAAATGCCACTATCAAGCGGATTCAGATGCAGCCATCACTAAGGGAACTGCAAGCTTGCTCTGCGAACTTTACAGCAACGAGATACCCGAGGAAGTGATTGCCCTTGAACCCGACTTTCTCGCAGAAGTCGGCATAACCCAACACCTTTCACCCAACCGACGTAACGGTCTGACAAGCGTACGCCACAAGATCAAGGCTTACGCGGAACTCTGTCTTCAGAAGAAATAGATGCCTGTGTCGGTAGTTCCTCCGAAAGCGCGACAAATTTGCAAATGTAAGACCTTACAAAACAAGGATTACGAAAACGAAAGAAGGTTGGTAAGCTCTGGGACACGAGAAAACTTGGAATTAACGTAGCTTTCAGATGGGATAAAATCACTTGCCAGCCAATGATGCTCCAGATTAATTAACAGCATAGAATCATGATTCGCTTTCATTTGCCCCTGTTGCTGTTGCTTTCATCTAGTGCCTTTGCCCAAGGCTTGAGCAAGAATGACTTCCATACATGGACGGACATTGGAGGCAAGACTCTCCAGGCGCAATTCGTCAAGCTCGATGGAGAACTCCTGACAATCCGATTAAGAGGCCCCCAATATAATTTGCGGTTAGCGGACCTGAACTCCAACTCCCAGAACTTGTTCAGGTATTTGACCACACCGGGAAATTTGGCCGCCAAAACCAAAAGGGGAGAATTTCACGACTGGACCAACAAAGCGGGAAAGATGATAAGGGCTAGACTCGTGAAGGCCTTGGGGGAGAACTTGACGCTGGAGATGGGCGGGGGGCGGGAATTTGAGCTCAAGCTAACCGACTTGAGCGCAAAATCCCAGGCACTTGCCAATAACTTGGCGACCGACAAACCAGAAACCACGGAACTGCCAACGGGAAAGCCCAGCACACCGAAAGTGTCTGGCTTACAAGAGTGGACCAACAAGTCGGGTCGAAAAATCAAGGCGGAGTTCGTCAAGGTCGAAGGCGACACCCTTACGATCAAAATGAACGGCAAGGAATTTGGGCTCAAACTGGCAAGTCTTAGCGAGCAATCTCAAGTATTGGCCAAAAGCTTGGCCGAACCTGCGGAGAAACCAAAGACCGACCCGAAGGACGAGGAAGATGATCAAGAACGCATTGCCCACTACTTGGAACTGGGGGGTGCCGACAGGGGTGAGATCGAGGAATCGATTGATGCTGCAAGAAATTACTTCGTTGCGATGGCGAAGAAGGACGAGCAGGGGTGGTTCTATCCTCCGCAAAGAACCAGAAAGGTAGTTGGATACAAGGAAAAGGTATATCGTTACAAGAACG
>CAZWTI010000190.1:0-4914 GCA_964637065.1 uncultured Puniceicoccaceae bacterium | reverse complement strand
CCTTGGCGGCTTGCGGGGCCTCGACCAAGGCAATCGCGAACAACATGGAACGGCGCGTGGCCGCGTCCAGTTTTTCATCCATCGCCCATGCCTTGAGTTCGTTTATTGCGCCGACCGGGTGCAGTCGCCAGACCAGTCCGGCGTAGACGGGGTCGAAATCCTTTCCCGAGCGCTTTTCGCGCAAGGCGGCGTACATCTTGTCTTCCTTGTCCGTGCAGCCGATGCCGAAGGCCGCGACGTAGTAGCGGTCCTTGCCGTCGTACCCGGCGGCGATCCTGAGCAGGAGGTCGCGGCATTTCTCGAAGGGGACGTAGCGCAGGGCCAGGGCCACTTCGCGTCGAACCAATGGGGAATCGTCGCCCGCCAGCTTGGCCGCATGCTCCGGGGTTCGATGATCTTGATGGCGCAGGGCCCGGAACGCGGCTATCCGCATTTGGGGATCCTCGTGATCGAGGAGCTTCTCCACCTCGGCAAGGCCTCGGGGTCCGAGTTTGGCGAGCAGCCAGACGGCCCGCGCTTGAATGAAGGAATTGGCATCCGACAGGAGGGCCTTGACCGCCGGAACCGCCTTCGGGCCGGCGGCTTCCAGGGGCGCCCGGCCCAGTTCCCGAACGTTGGGGGAGGGGCTTTTCAACGCGGCGATTTGTCCCGCGGTCTTCGTCAGGTCGAACTTGGGTATGGTCAGCTTGGCTCCCTTCGGGGCAATCCGATAGATGGTTCCCGTCATCCCTCTGTCGCGCGTGCCGTGACCGCCGACGCGGGCGTCGAACCAGTCGCAGACGTAGACGGCCCCGTCGGGCCCGACCGTGACGTCGCTGGGCCGGAAGAGGGTGATGTTTCCGACTCGGCCGCCGGCGTTGCGGAAGTCAGCCCCCGCAAAGTTCTTCTCCGGGTTGCTGGTCAGGAAGACGTCGCGTTGCGGCAGGGCGAGGCCCGCTCCCACCGCCTCGGGATGGTAGCCGAACAAGGTGTTGCGGGCGGGTTCGCAACTGATTACGTAGCCGCCGAAGCGATCTTCCATGAGGCCGTTCTCATAGAAGGCGATGCCGGTCGGGGCGCCGCCCCCGTAGACGTCGCCCGCCGGCGTCACGCCGGGATCCTCCTGCCGCCATTCCCCAACCTGCGTGGTCTGGCCGGGCATGATGTCGGAGCGCCAGTTGCGGAGGCCGTTGCGGGAGGTGAAGCCCATGTTGGCGTATTCCATCAGCCAGGCGGTGCGGCTGGCCGGTGGATCGTCGTTGTCGTTTTGGAAGACGTCGCCGAAGGAGCTGACGGCCTGTTCGTAGGAATTGCGGAAGTTGTGGCCGATGGGGCGCAGTCCCGTGCCGTCTTGATTCACGCGCAGGGCCACTCCGCCGAGATAGACCTGCCCGTCGCTGCTGGGCTTTCCCGATACGTTCCTGGATGAGTAGAAGCTGCCCGCGTTCAGTTGCCACCCCTCCTTGTCGGTGACTCTCGAGCCCTTGTTTCCGTGGTTGAAGTAATATTGACCGTTCGGTCCCACCGTGACCGAGTGAAGGCTGTGGTCGTGGTTCCTGCCGTCGAAGCCGGTCAGGAGCACCTCCCGCTTGTCCACTCCCTCGTCGAAAACCGCATTGCGGTCGCCGTCGGTGTAGACGATCAGGTCGGGGGGCTGGGAGACGATGATGCGGTTGTCGACCACGGCGACGCCCAGCGGGGAGACGAAGCCCTGTTCCTGCACGAAGACGTGCGAACTGTCGGCGGTGCCGTTGCCGTCCTTGTCCTCGACGACCACGATGCGGTCGCCGTCGGGGGCCCTTCGCGATCCCCGGTAGTTGCGTCCCTCGGCGACCCAGATTCGACCCTTGTGGTCTATGTCCATGTTGGTCGGGTTGTAGAAGAGAGGGGACTTGGCCCAGACCTTGATCTCGAGGCCCTCCGGCAAGACCAGCTGATCGGCCGGAAAATGATCGATGTCTCCGGAGGGCGGGGCCTTTGGGGCCGCCCGGGCGATGCTGAGGAAGCTCGGCGGCTTGTCGAAGACGAGGAACTGCACGCTGGTGGCCGATCCGCCCTGCTGGTCGCTGCCGCCGTTGTCGAGTCCCCCGCGCGCCAGAAACCTTGCGTATTCGTGTCCCTTGGGCAGGACGTAGTGGATCACGCTGTTGGCATGGGCTCCGATGCCGTAGGGAACTGCCTTGCCGGCGATCCTGAGCGGGCTGCCCTTGATGTTCTTGTTCAGCCCGACCCTTCCCCAACCGGCGCTTGCGGACTTCCACTTCAGGTCGGTCAATTTGGTTTCCTTGCCCTTTTCGTCCACCAGGCGGGGTTCCGCCCAGTCCGCCCAGTCGCAGGACATCGAGCCGTCGCCGTCGGCGATGACCAAGTAGAGATCCTCGGCGCCCTTGATCACGGCGCTGACTTCAACTGAATGGCCCGGTGTCCGGGGTGTGAGCAACTTGCTGGCGAAGAGGGCGGCCTTGGCCGGGGCGAGCTTGCCCTTCGTGGCGGAAGGAGGCTTGGCGCTCAGCCGGGCGGTGGGATTGGGAAGGGATTTCACGCCGCCCTCGGGCACTTCCAGCTTGGCCGTCCAGACGATCGCGTTGAGCACGCAGGTGCGGAAGTCGTCCTGGTCCCAGGACTTGTGGTGGTGTGCGCCCGTGGTCCCGAACCCGCGCTGCCCGTTGGGATTTTCCGAGGCCCAGGCGACGTGTTGCCTCTCCTTGCGCTCGAGCACGGCCTTTCGCACGGCCGGGTTGTTGCTGTGCGGTCCGTCTCCGCGCCTGAGGGTCTCGGGAGGGGGCAGGGCGCTTAGAATGGGGGTCACGCCCTTCATGCCTTCGCGAAACCGCATGTGGTAATACCACTCGTCGTTCAGGGAGAACGGCTTCACCCCGTTGGCCACGGGGTGCTTGCCGACGGTCTTGAACTCGGCCGTCCAGTGCGGATTCACCGACCAGAAGGTCTCGAAGTATCCGCCGATCCACTTCGTCATCATCTTGCCCGGGGCGCCCTTGGGCACTTCCACCGCATAGTGGACGCAGACCAGCCCGACCCCCTTGTCGGCGAGGGCGTCGAATTCCTTCAGCGACCGGTTGATCGGGTGTCGTCCTCCGCCGTCGGAAAGGATGACGACCGTGGCCGCCTTGTCGAAGATCGAGGCGTCCTTGGGCCAGCCGCCCTTGTGGATCGCGGTCTCGATGGCGAGGCCCGACTCCTTGGTCAGGGCGTTCGAGAGCAGGTCGACGCCGTCGCCCCAGTTGTGGGCTCTGGAGCCGTGACTGTCGCGACCCGCGATCAGGACGACCTTGGTCTTGGCCCATCCCGTGGTCGGCGCGGCCATGAGCAGGGCGAGTAGGATTCTGGAGAAGACGAGTGATTTCATTTCGCGGGCGGGGTCTCGAGGATTTCGGTTGAAGAGAAACCCAAGTTCTTATCCGGGATTTGCCCGCGCGTTCAAGCCGAATACCCGACGGCCGCCGTTTTCAATGAGTCCGGGGGGAAACGGAACGTGCGGGCGTTTCGGTCAGGCTCGGGGAACTTCGGGCTGCGGAGAGCGATTGGTCACTGATTTCCGGTAGAAATAAACTGAACTGAGGAAAAACAGAACCGCGCCCGCGCCCGCCATGGCATAGGTGAACAGGCGCAGGAACTGGTAGTAGTCGAGGTCGGGATGTCCCAAGTCCTTGTAGAGCTGGATTCCGACGGAACCCGTGTAGCCCACCGCGTCGCACAGGTAGATGGCGAACACCGCGGTTCCCGCCGCCTTCGTCGAGGCCATGACCCTCTCGAACAAGACCGCCCCGAAGGGAACGTAGGCCAGATAGGCCCCGAACCCGATCAGGATCATCCACCACAATCCGCTTATCCTGCCGAAGTCCTTGAGCAACGTCGCCGCTCCCATCAGGACCATCCCCGCGATCATGACGGCGAACACCGCGAGCAGGCCGCCGTGGTGGGTCTTGGGCAGGTTCAGGAGGGCCATGACGATCATGATTCCGAACGCGATGGGGTAGTCCGCCTTCGAGAAAAGCGTTGGTTCGGCGAGATAGCCCATGGCGGCGAAGACCTCGGGCATGTAGTTGTCCCTGAAGTCCCGGTATGCCGTCAGGAAAAAATACAGGACCAGCAGCAGAATCAACCCGATCAGGAACTGCTTGACGAAGGCCATTCTCCCTTTGCCGTCCATGACGCTGCGTTTGTTGCGGCTGGCGACGTCCTCTTCGTCGGGAGGGGGCAATTGATTGAGCAGGAAGACGGACAAAAAGAACGGGACGAGGAAGATGGCAACGACCGTAGCCGGCATCCAGAATTGTTAGACCCCGCTTTCCATGGTCCAGCTTCCCACCGTCTTGACCGCGCCGCTGGCCAGAATGTATGAGCAGCTCAGTCCCGCGAAGAGCAACTCGGCGGTCCTGCGTCCCTCGAGGTAACGCGAAACCAGCCCCCATACCCTCCCCAGAGGCACCCCGTTCACGAAGATGGCGGCCACCTTCAGGTTCGCCGGGAGCATGGCGAATCCCAGCAGAGCCGCTTGGGCGATCAGTATCATGGCGACCAGGGCCTTGGCCCGGTGGCGGCTCCTGATTTCCGAGCAGAACTTGCACCCCGCGTACTTGGATATCGTGTAGCCTATGATCTGGCTGATGACGAACGCGGTCTTGAGGTTGATCTCGGTCTCCAGGAATTTCAGCCCCTCGAACGTCGCCGCCCCGAACGGCTTGCGGAAGGCGTACATGCAGAAGTAGGTGCTGAACGCCGCCCCGATGCAGTATGCCACGAAGAGCGAGGGTCGGGTCCGCGACAACCAGCGTTGAATCATGGCTTTCTCAGCCGAGGCTGTAGGTGACGCTGTCCGGGGCGTAGTAGTTGCTGTAGACCCGGCGACATTCTTCGCGCAGCAAATCGGGGTCGCGCCCCTTGAAGCGGAGCGGGGCCAGGGGAGAAAGGTCG
>CAZWTI010000189.1:0-8777 GCA_964637065.1 uncultured Puniceicoccaceae bacterium | reverse complement strand
GCTTTTCCGAAAAGTTCGAACAATTGCTTTCTCAGGCTCACTTACTGTCCACCATCCCCGCTCTCGAACCTCCTCCGGCAGAAGAACCGGCAGCTGAACCCGTCCCGGAGTCGGAACTAATACCTGCTGCTGAACCAGTCGAGGTTTCGGGACCTGAACCCCGGAGCGAGCAGGCGAAGCCCGAACCTGAGATCCGGGAAATCGACGACAAAAAGGAAGCTGAACCCAAGTCCGAACCTGAACCGAAGACTGTTCCACAAACTGTAGTCGAGACGGAAAAGGAAGACGATTTAGATCAATCGTCGAGCGATGAGCTCGAACCTGACCTGGAAGCTGAACACGAGCCCGAATCTGAAGCAGAGCCCCCATCGGAGCCTGAGCAGGTTGGAGAGTCCGTGCCGTTAAGGAGCATTCGATTCGACGAGATAGAGGACATGATTGATGAACTTCTTTCACAGGAGCAAGACCTCGAATGAGCTCGGACGCGCAAAACTTATTCACATCCTCGGGTTTTCATTGCCAAGATAGACTCTTTCACGACCCTAGGCCAATCCGAATGCCTTTACAGTCCGCGAACTCATGGATCGACAAATGACGACGTCAGTTACTGATTCCAAATCCAAGGGGAAGCCCTCCACGAAAGCAAAGACTGCATCCTCGCGAAAAGCAGCCGGTTCCCGCAAGCCTTCAAAGGGCAAGAAGAAGATTACTTTGGGCCTAGACTTGGGGACTCTTTATTCATGCTTCGTCGATAAACTGCCCAAACCGGATTCGGAGGATTCAGTCGGTACTATTCTCCCAACCGTCGTCGGTTATGCAGAGGAGGGGATTCTTTCCGGTATCCTGCCCGGAAACAGTTCCACGCTTTTTGGTTACGATGCCTTGGCTAACGAACTTCACGTTCGATTGGTTTGTCCGCTTTCCGATGGGGTTGTCGGCGACGTGGAGTCGGCCAATCTTTTCCTCCGTCACATTCGAACACTTCTCGATCCCGAGGATCAGGCCGAAGTCCTTGCCGTGGTTGGCGTGCCCGCCGTTGCTGACGCCTCGGCCAAGGATAATCTCAAGAAGGCTGCCAAGAATGCCTTTGATGGGGTTCTCTTCATACCCGAACCCTTCCTAGCCGCGCTCGGTCAGCGGGACGAAAGTCGTCTGGAGGATTCTGACTATCAGGACCCCGTTGCAAATTCGCTCTTCATCGACATTGGAGCGGGTACGACTGATTTTTGCATTGTGCAGGGCTATTTCCCAAAACCGGAGGATCAATTGAGCATTCCGTTTGCAGGCAATGAGGTCGATGTCATTCTCGACAAGGCCATTCGCGAGGCTTACCCCGAAGTCGATTTGCCGCTTTCGATGGTACGCAAATTCAAGGAGGAGTTTTCTTACGTTGGTGAAATCGAGTCGGGGGCACGTGTGAAAGTTCCGGTGGAGGGCAAGCCTCGCAAGATCGAGATTGGAAAAGCAGTGGGTGAGGCTTGCAACGACTTGTTGCGGGAAACTTTCGAGTCGGTTCGGAAGGTCATATCCATGGCTTCGTCTCAATCGGTCTTTGCCTTGTTACAGAATATCATTCTAACGGGTGGCGGAAGTCGAATTCGTAATTTTGCCCAAGAACTTCAGCGACTCCTTCTTGACGATGGTTACGAGAATCCCCTCGTCACCGTGGCCGCTCGTGAAAGCAAACCATTTGTGGCTCTCGGCGCAATGAAGGTTGCTAGGGCTGCGCGAGATGACCAGTGGATTAGGCCGTAAGTCGGTTTTAACCTTCAACAACGGGGCTAAATGATGCCCTTGAGGGTGTTTGAGACTCGTTCGAGTGTTTCTTCGACCTCAAAGAGCAAGCGTTCGGTTCCCTCCTCGGTCCTTTCGCCAAATAGAATTCCCCATCCGGGTAGTTCGGGCCAGCTTTCGCGAGTCAATGGGCGGTTCTGTTCGATTCCCTTTATACCAGACGCTTGCACTAGAACGTCGCCTAGTTGGACTGCGGCTGCTAGTTCGGGGTGGGTAGGAGCGGAAGCGGGATCATTGTGCCACTGCGCTGCTTCGACGATCTCTCTCGCTATATGATGATTCCATAGGTAGAAAGCTCCCATCTTTGCATGATCCCAGCCAAGCATGTCGCGTTCGGCTTCGCATGCTTCGTCAGTGTTTGCGTAAGAGCCCTTGCAGATTCGTCCGAATTCATCCGGAAAAGTTACTGCCATTATGATTTTTCCAAGGTTGTGGAGGAGGCCGGCAACATAGTCGCTCTCATCTTTCCAGCGAAAGTCTGCGGCGACTAGAAGTTCGCGGGTAAGGATGGCTGTTCCGATACTATGCTTCCAGAAGTCCGCCCACTCCAAATGCCCTGCCGATTTCCCGAACTCGACGATGTCTTCGATGATTGGAGTGGCAATGATTAACTCGCTAATTCTGTTTAGACCCAAAAAAAGAGCTGCCTCCTCTACGCCCTTCACTTGTTGCTCGTCGGGACTGCCAAAGAAAATGGAGTTCACCAAATCCAAGACCCGGGTGGTCAGGGAAGGGTCTAGCCTAATTACTTCTGCGATTTGAGCTACGAAACTGTTTTCAGAGCTTAGAAGTGAGCTTAGGGTCTGATTAATGCTCCTAAGAGAGGCTAGCTTTGGACATTGGTTGATTCGTTCAATTACAACGAAATCGGAAATAGGGAAATCGTTTTTTGTAACCGAGATGCCATTGGAGACGATGTCGACGGGAGTAGGCATCGTCTTCCTGGGCAAAGGTTGTTCAGATCCTTAGGATTACTTCTCCGGGATGATCGGTGGAAATGTCCTTCCCGAGAAAATTGGAGAGAGCAAGGTAATCAGAAAGCAAACCACCTTGCTGGGAGTGTTGATCGATTGAAAGAGTTTCGCCGTTGGAAGCGCGCAGTGCGATAGCACCATCAGGCGAGCGACCAACATACAGATCAGCGTCAGGATTCCGGGCCTTGAAAGCTGCGATTTCAGGGTTGGCGAGCATATTGTCCTTAAGATTTTCCCGAGCTTGATAAACTTCTTCGAGATTCTTTACCCCCAAGCGTCTCAGGACATCACTCAACTCCGATGCCCCCGCCACTTTTTTTTGGCGAGCTTCCGAAAGCATCTCCTGAAAGGCATTGGAATCTTCTGGTATGATCTTGATAGAAGGAGATAGAGAAGATTGCAAAAAATCTTTGCCTAAGGAAACCAGATTGGCGGCTAATATTGGGTTCATGTGCTTTTTTGTGAGCTTTAGAAGCTAAAGAAGCAAGTTCAGTGCCAGAACGATTTTCTTCCAGACTAAAAGCAAAAGCTATTTTGGGCACTTGCCCATGCCGAGTTTTGTATGAACGGGCTAGTGAATAAAGCCCCTATAGGATTCCGAGTAGCTTTTTGTTGATGAGAAGTTCCGCAATTTGCACGGCGTTCAACGCGGCTCCTTTCCAGAGTTGATCGCCAACCACCCAAAAGGCCAAGCCGTTTTCGAAGACGTGATCAACTCGGATCCGGCCTACGCCGCAGGCTTCCTTTTCACTGTAATCAAGGGGCATGGGATAACGCAATGCATTGGGAAGATCCCAAATTTCGGTGCCCTCGAACTCCTCGATGGCGGTTTTTGCGTCAGGGACATTTACTGGATGTTCAAATTCGGCGTTAATGGAGATAGAGTGTGCTCTCTTTACCGGCACTCTAACGCAAGTGCAAGAAACTCGCAGGTTGGGATAACTTAGTATTTTGCGACTCTCGTTCCGCATCTTCAGTTCTTCCTTGGTGTAACCGTCTTCACGAAATTCATCCACGTGAGGAATCAGATTAAAGGCGATGGGGTGAGGAAATACGGATGGAGCAATTTCTTTCTCACTGTCCTTTTTTGCGTGGATTTGGGACTCCAGTTCGGTAATTCCGCCTGCACCTGCGCCCGAAACTGCTTGATAAGTTGAAGCAAAAAAACTCTTTAGGCCAAAACGCTTGTGTAGGGGGTAAAGGGCCATCAGGGTCACTGCCGTTGTGCAGTTTGGGTTGGCGAGTACTCCTTTGTGTCTTTCCGCCGCCATGGGATTGATTTCCGGCACCACGAGGGGTACGGTATCTTCCATACGAAAAGCCGAACTGTTGTCGATAACTACGCACCCTCGCTTGCGCGCCAAATCGACAAACTGTTTGGAAATACTGCCGCCGGCACTGAAGATGGCAAAATCCAGACTTTCAAACGCCTCGGGTGTCGTTCCCCTGACTGTCTCCAAGTTTCCGCAGACTTCGTACTCTCGTCCTGCCGAGCGTTCGGAGGCCAGAAGACGAACTTCTGAGACGGGAAAATCTCGTGATTCAAGCAAGCGAATGATTTCTTGACCTACGGCGCCTGTGGCACCGACGATACCGATACGATATTTTTTCAATGGACGAAAAGATTTTGTACGAGAGTTTGCGAAATAAGAGTGAGTTGCTTGGAGTCGCTTGTTCGGACGTCGCCATGGTTGCCTCGATTTCCGAACAACGGCTCTGGCTGTTCAACAACGGGAAAAGCTATAAGCACTACCCAATGTCAAGTTCTAAGCGGACTCCCTCTTGTCTTGAGAACTCGCTTGGAACACCTTGGGGCTTGCATGAAATTTGCAGGAAGATCGGCGAAGGCTCTCCCGTTGGGATGGTTTTCGAGGGGCGTGAACCCACGGGGAAACGATATTGGGAATATCCTCTAGAGCAACACACCAAGAATTTGATCACCACTCGTATTTTGCGTTTGAGGGGTTTGGAACAGGGACTGAATCTGGGCGAGAATTGCGACACCCACGATCGTTACATCTATATTCACGGCACTAACCATGAGGATGTCGTAGGCAAACCCGCCAGTTCCGGATGCCTACAGCTAAGTAACGCAAACGTCATTGAGCTTTTCGATCTCGTGCCAGAGGGTAGTCATCTCCTCATCCTTAGAGATTGAGCATTGAGTTGCACTATGTACTTAGTGCTAAAGAGCTCTTGCATTCTCTTGTCTTTAGCCATTTATCAGTTCACATGAAAACCTTACCATTTCTACTTCTTTCTTGTCTCGCCTTCTTCGGAACCCAGTTTTGTTTTGCGGCTGACAAGAAGTCTCATAAACGTCCCGGCTATACCGATACACCCATGCTGCCGGACGGGAAGTGGCGAGTTCATGATTCTACCCGTCCTTATCCGCAAGTGGTCGATCCCGGCCCCATTGAAAAGCAAAAGGGATTTCCTTTTAAGGCACCCAATGGAGCGATTGTTCTTTTCGATGGCAAGAATCTTTCAAAATGGACGGGCAGAGGTGGCAAGGCCTCTTGGAAAGTAGAGAATGGCTACTTCGAGGTGAACCGTACCGGCGGTATAAATACCAAGGAGAAATTCAAGGACTTCAGACTCCATATCGAATGGGCTTCGCCATCTCAAGTTAAGGGGAGTTCCCAGGGTCGTGGGAATAGCGGGGTCTTTCTAATCGGAGCCTTTGAGATTCAAGTCTTGGACTCGTACAGGAATCCTACCTATTCCGATGGACAAGCTGCAGCTATGTATGGCCAATACCCACCAAGGCTTAACGCATGTAGAAAACCCGGAAAGTGGCAGACCTACGACATTACCTTTCAGGCTCCCCGTTTCGGCAAGGATGGAAAGGTAGATAAAGCTGCCGTCGTCTCTGTGATCCACAACGGCATCCTCGTCCACGACAAACGTAAATACCTTGGCCCAAGCACCCACAAGCGCGTGGCCAATTATAAAAGCAAGGTCAGCGAAGGTCCCATTGGTCTGCAAGATCACGGTAATCCGGTCCGATTCCGTAACGTTTGGATAGAGAAATTATAATAGGTAAAGCCTTTTGCGAACGAAGATTCCGGGATCGTTAAATCTCTCCATCAATAAACCATCCTCCCGAGCCACTCTTTTGGTGAACCTGTTGAAGGCGAAGTCGTGAGATTTCCTTCAGGAGCAAGGCTGGGTCATCTGTTGAACTTGCTTTTACGAGTTGGGACAAAGGACTTGCCTGATCAAGCATCATCTCGAGGGATATTTCTTTCGAGTCAACAATTTCGCGTTCCACCACGACAAAGTTATGGCTGATCTGTCTAGCGTTGATTAGAACTTCATCGGGACTTTCGACGGACACGACCTTGAACCCGGATTCTTCTAGAGCCTCTAATGCGGTTTTTTGGGCTTTTGCTTCCTTTAGGTAGATTAGAACGGAGGGCGAACTACGGTTGCGAATCAAGTGGATGACTTCGTCCATGTCCACGGGTTTTTGCAGAAAAGCCATCGCGCCCATACGGAAGCATTCTTCCTTGAGCTCTTCCACCGAGTAGGCGCTCATGAATATAAAACGGGGTGAATTCAGATTGATTTCTTTGATTCGTCGAAAGGCTTCCACCCCAGTCATTGTGGGCATTTGCATGTCCATCAGGACGAGATCGAAGAAGTTTTTCGAGCATAATTGAATTGCTTCTTCTCCAGAACCCGTGGTGGTGACATAAAAGCCTTCGTCCTCTAGGATATCGAGCATTGTGGAGCGCATGGCGGGATGGTCATCCACAATGAGTATGGAGGAGGCTTGCTTGGAATTATTCTTTACGTACATCGTCGAATGCGAAATCATTTTTTTCAAAGTTGGTAATTACTTGGTGGCGGTCCCGTTTTCGGTTCGGGAGTGTAAGGAGGATGGTGGTACCTTTGTCGTTGGAACTTTCTACGCATACCGAACCTTCGTGTCTCTGCAGAATGTCACGGCATAGGTTTAGACCCAGTCCAACACCGTCTGTTTTATTCGTATGAAGGACATCGAAAACTTTTGGTAGCTCGTTTTTCTTTATCCCGTGACCAGTGTCGGATAGGGTTACAATGGTGCTTCCGTCTTTCAATTTTTTTCCACTCACGGTAATTTGACCACCTCCCGGCATTGCCTGTTGGGCATTGGTAAGGAGATTAATGAAGACCTGTCTCAAGAGGGTTTGATCCGCATGCACCACGAAAGGGTTTTCGTCAAATTTGGTAACGAGAGAAATATTTTGATCCAAACGACAATAATCTGCGACTTCTTTTACAAGATTTAACAAATCGAAACTCGTTATCGTTAGCTTCTTGTCGCGGGTCATTTCCAATAGGCCGGTAATGATCTCTTCCGAATGCACCAATTCATTTTTAATCAAATCGAAATGTGTGCGGATTTTCTCGTTGGCGGGCAACTTGCGGTCGAGATAATACAGGGACTGCCGAATGGCCCCTAGGGGGTTGCGAAGTTCATGGGCGACGTTTGCGGAAACCTGTCCGACGGCGGCGAGTTTTTCCTGAAGTTGAAGGCGGCGGTGGGCATCCAGCAATTCGTGCTCCGCCCGTTCGCGTCCCTTGGATTCGTTTACCAGTTGTCCGTTGGCGGTGGTTAGTTCCTGCGTACGTATCTCCACCCGTTTTTCCATTTCCTCGTGGGATTCCTGCAACACGCTATTGGCTTCGTCGATGGTCGAGAGCATGTCGTTGAACGTTTCGGTCAAGTCCCCCAGTTCGTCCTCTGAATATTTTTTGGCCCGGGTCGAGTAGTCCTTCTTTCGGATCACCCTTTGCGCTGCATGGGAAAGCTCGAGAATCGGGCGCGTAAGGAATCCTTGGAACCAAATTGCCCCCATCATTGTTACGATCACGCCAATGGCGGCCACGCCGAATGCCATGCCGGCATATCGCCTGAAGCGATTGCCGAGATCCGTCAAGTCGCGCTCAAGGAACAATGCCCCTATGACCTGATCGCCATCCATTACTGGGCGGATTGCCCATGCAGTATCATCGGCCCATTTGTTTTCGAAGGGAGTGATGATATCGGGGAAAGTCGTTTGTTCTTTGTCGCGCCGATAGGTCGAGAATATTCGCTGTTTGTCCTCGCGTGAATCGCTTGCATCTGAAACCCGGTAAACTGCGGCTCGAAGGATGTTCGGTTGATCCTGAAGCCGATTTAGGTCTTGTCTTACGGTTAATGGATCATCGAAGAGCAAGGCTGCCGAGAGATTATGCGCAATGCTCTCGGCCTGAGAGTGGAGATTGTCTCGAATAAGGTCTCTAGTGGCGGAAACGTCCACCTTGACAAAACTTGCCGCCGCCAAGACCATGCCGAAACAGACGGCGGCGAAAGTGGAGAGCATTACTTTCCTGCGAAAACGAAACCCCCACCCTTGTGGGGGATTCATTACGGTTACGCCATTCTTCTGGGCGCCTTCGGACTTTTCAGGTGATTCTGCCAAGGTGGAATTCTAGAAAAGAGAAGGGAATTATTGGTGGATGTCGGATTCCGGTGGTTCTCCTTTGCCGGCCTTGCCCTGATTGAGTTTCCGCACTGCGCGTATGGCTTGCGCGAGAAGTCGTTCAGGCGACTTCTCCGGGTCCTTCCCGAGGCATTCCGCCAAGTAACTTTTCAGGGATGCTTCGTCACGAGTAATTTCAGAGTCCGCGAGCGAAAGTTTTTTCATCTCGTTCCGAAAGGAGTCGTGCAAGCGGTTTGTCTTCTCTTCCCGTTTTTCGTTGGTTGTGCCTTCGAGACGCAGGCTTGAAATCTCTTTAAATAGGGTTCCTCCAATGACATCGCCGTAAAGTCGATCGTTCCGAATCTTCCGGATGTGTTCGAGATGGGACTGCAGCAATTTCGCTACAGCGGTTTCCGAGTCCTCGTCCTCCAGCAAGACGATCTCGCTCTCGGGGAGGGTATGCAACCTGATCATATTGCCGAGATCTTCGACTCCCACGTCCGGCAAGCCACGCCAAATCGCAACAAGAGAAAAATCCTCCGAGCGAGAAATTTTG
>CAZWTI010000188.1:0-4909 GCA_964637065.1 uncultured Puniceicoccaceae bacterium | reverse complement strand
CCTCGGCGCGGGCTGAGCCCAGTTCCAGTCCGGCGTCCAGCGTGGGTTGCCTCCACGGTCTGTGGCGCCGGGCTCAGTTGTCGCCAAGGACCATTCGTCAATCAATGCATTAAGATCACCTTGAAACTCGATATCGAACTTCGCATTAGCTGCCAGAACCGTACTCTCCCTAATGGCCAGGGGTGGGTCGATATAGTCGACTCCTGCCTTCGTAGGTCCTGCGGTTCCACTAGCCCAGCTTGGTCTTGGAGGGAAGCCTCCGTAGTCTGCAAGGTGGGTCCAGGTAACCTCGTGGCGTCCTCCTCCGCCGATCACGGTACCTCCACAGTTGCCTCCTTCTCTCCAAGCCGAGTTGGCTGGAGATAGACGATAGACCACTACGCCGCCACCAACAGGGGTATTACGGCTAAATAGTCTCAGTGTAAGCTTCTTGATCTTGGAATACCTCACGAACAACGATGATACGTCGAAGCGAATTAAGCCGTAACGGCTGTTCTTGCTGACCTCGAACACTGGGCATTTGCCGAAATTCGACATTCCTCCCGCAAAAGGTCCTGCGTTTACCACAAAGGTGTCGTCTGTACCCGTATAGTCACCGTCATTAGTGAAGACCTCGGTCTGTTCATCGGGAGCTTTTGATAACCCGATCGAGCCCAAGGCAATCAGCCCCGCAGTGCAAAGATTAAAGGTCGGCTGTTTCATTACGTGGATACTTGTCCAACTTCAGCATGGTCAACGATATGGTCTTGTTTCTCTTGGTCAAGCGCTTGCGCCTTGGTATTTTCAAGATAGTCGGGACAGGTTCAGGAAATCGATTGGTAGTGAAGTCTCTCCCGCGATGGACAAGTCCGCAAGCGCTTCACCCATCACGCTGGCGAACTTGAACCCGTGCCCGCTGAAACCGCAGGCAATCGTTACTTCTTTGTGGTCAGGGTGATGGTCTACGATGAAATGGCCGTCCTGACTGTTGGTGTATAGGCAAACCCTTGTCGACAGGATAGGGCCGCAACCGTTCGGGATGTACCGCTCAAATGTAAGGGCGACTTCCTCCTCGTCTCCCGGCAACGGGGACCGAATAACCTTGTCGGGACGGGTGGGGTTCGCGGGGAAATGCAGAGCTCCTTTCAAGCCTACGCCTCCCGAACCGTCAGGTGTCAGAGGAAACCCGTAATGCACACCCTTGCCTTTCTCGTCCTCGAGCAGCCACACGGGAAACCTGTCGGCGGTGAACATCTCTGGTTTTCTAGGCCAAACCCAGCCCAGTACTTGGCGAGTTACGGACAGCTCGATGCCTAATTCCTGAAGCAACTTCCTCGTCCAGGCACCTGCCGAAAATACGAGCTGGCGAGCTTGAAACCTCTCATTCTTTGTCCTAACCATTACCTCCCCTTGAACCGCTTTCCATTCGACCACTTCCTGATTCCCGCGAAGGTCGGCTCCGTTCAGCAGAGCCTGCTCGACATAGGCCGCCACCGCCTGTTCGGAAAGCAAGTAGCCTGCCTGTTCCTCGTGAACCCCGACAAACATCTCCGGCAACCGGAACTGTGGCCAGCGTTCGGCCAACTCGTCGTGCGATAGAAAGCTGTGCGCAAGGCCATGTTGCTTGGCCGACAGCAGGGCCCCCGAAACCGTATCGCTGTCTGGCGAACCCATGTATGTAGCCCCGGTCAGGCACAGCAAGTCCCGTCCCGTTCGTTCTTCCAAAACCTTCCACAAGTCGTAGGCCCTCTGCAGGAGCGGAACATAGTCGGGGTGTTCGCTGTAGGACAATCGAATCACTCTAGTCGCTCCTGCGAAAGAGGCCTCGGGGTTGGGTAGTGGGCCTTGCTCGAGGCCCAAAACTCTTACCCCCCGTTCGGCCAAGTTGAAGCAGGTCGAGGCTCCCATCGAACCCACCCCCACCACGATTACATCGTAAAGGGAAGACATTTCGGAACCTTAGCAAACCCTTGTCAGGTCGTACAAGCCTTGGAAAGAAAGCATAGTCGGAGAAGTATAAGAGACATGACGCAAGGACGCTTCACCCAAGGTCAACGAAAGTGACTGAAAGAACTAACCTTCCATTGGTTCATGAAAGCATTTCTTTCTTGAAGGAATTCCTTGAAAGTAAGTTCATTGAACATCTTATGTCAGACTGGCAAAAAAAATCAAAGAAGATCGTGGAAACCGAGGGTTCATCCTCCCGCTACGCCGAAGCTTTCATCGGGAAGAAAAAAGAGGTAGGGTTCTATGTTCAGGACTTTGGGGCAACAGCGTTCACTGGCGATTCGGAGTACGAATACGTTACTTATGTGAAGAAGAAGCACAAGGATGACGCCCTCCTCGTCCTACTTGAGAAACTCTACAAGGGGAGCGAGTCCTGTGCCGAGGACTTCCGGAAACTGATGGAGGAGAACGGCGTCCCCTGCAAGCTGTTCGTGTTCTGAACGGCTTGTCGCGGCGTTTGCGGCTTGGAAGATGATCCTGAGTGACGACGAAAGGAGAGACGAACCCTTGCCCCTCAGTCGCATTCATGCGGGCTGGAAGGGTAAGCTGTTCCCCGACTATTTCAATGCCCTGCAACGCGGAATCGAGGCGGAGAAGTCTCGCTTTTCCGGATACCGTTACCTTGCCCTCGTCTATCGTCGAGAGATCGACTACGACGGTCTGCTCGAGTTCCTCGAGTTGCCCGAGGGCTTTGCCGACGAAGCCGAGGCGACTCTTTACCCGGATCACTGGTACGATCGGGTCCTGTCCGAGGTCATCGCGGCGGCCAATGCCGATTCTCACTCTCTTTACAAGTCGCGCCACGACGCGTCGAGCGACGGCGAACGCTTCGAGCGCTTCGCCCATCCTCCGAGGCGGGATAAGTCGCTGGTTCGGTGTCTCAACCTGAGAAGTTTTCAATACACGGCTGACACTGGTTACGACAAAAGGTATTTCCAGTGCGAAACCTTGGCCTTCGCCCATTCCGAGATTATAGGTCCCGACCTTTTCGACTACTTCCCCCTCGAGGACGAATGGAAATCTTACTTCATCGAGCTGGGTGGTTTCTAAATTCTACCTGTGAGCGGATGAAATTGATTCACATTCCTTCATTCTAGAGTAATCGGCAGATTTCCCCGAACCAATCAAACGAATTCACTTCCGGGATTTCACCTAGGCGAATAGAGGCAGGGGCTTTCCATCGGAAACGGGAATCGGTCGACCTGATGGATCGTGGATTCTGTGCTCCGGATCAATTCCCAAGGCGTGAAAGATGGTGGCGTGTAGATCTGGTGGACCGCAGGGTTTTGTGGCTGGCTTGGAACCGATTGCATTCGAACTGCCATAGACTTGTCCCCCGGCTATTCCGCCTCCTGCATAGGCCACGGAATAGCAATCAGGGAAATGGTCTCGTCCCTTTCCTCCGTTGATCTTTGGGGTTCTTCCGAACTCCGTCAGGAGAACGACCAAGGTCTCGTCCAGCATGCCGCGACTCTTAAGGTCTGCTATGAGGGTGTAGGCCGCTTGGTCGAGCGGGGGAAGCATGTTGTTCTTTAGGCGATTGAAGTTGTTACCGTGGGTGTCGAAGTGGTCTCCTTTCGAACCGTTCAAGTCACCCGCAGCGCAATAGACTGTGGCTACGGGAACCCCTGCTTCCACCAATCTACGGGCCGTCAGCACGCTCTGCCCGCAGATGTGCATCCCATATCGCTGGCGTAGTTTTGGGTTTTCCTTCTCCAGGTCAAAGGCATTGCGGGCCATCGGGCTCAAAAGCATGTTCAGGGCCTGCTCACGGGATTTGAGGAACGCCTTGGTTTCCTCCTCGCCTACCTTTGCCAATGAACCTTCCAGTCGTTTGAGCAAGCCGCGCATCTCATTTAACCTAGGGTTGCTCCAGCCATTGGGCAGGGCAAGGTTTACGCGTCCTGAACTAGGCGATTTGCCGCCGTATTCGCGCATCTTGCCTCCCTCGGGACGCAGCACTATCGGGTCGCGACCCAAGCCCAGAAAACCGCCGTCTTGTCCGTTGGCAGTGCCTCCGTCGTAGAGCGTGTATGGGAGAGATACTGCCCCGGGTACAGGTCCGCGACCATCTCCCTTAGCCTCCCAGACCATTGAACCTATGCAGGGCCAATCGTCCCGGCTCGCCTTCCAGTTTCCATTCAGGTTGGAAGGTTCGTGTCCCGTCAGGTTCCAATAGGCGCCGGAACGATGACTGGGGGCGTTGTGATATGCGCTGCGGACGATGGCCCATTCCTTCATCATGCGAGCGAAATTAGGCAAGTGCTCGCTGATTCTGATGCCCGGCACGTCGGTTGGGATTTCCCTAAAGATTCCTCGAATGTTCGAGGCCGCTTCGGGTTTCATGTCGAAGGTGTCCAGATGGCTCAAGCCGCCCCATGCAAAAAGAACGATGCATGACTTGGCCGTCCCGAAGCCATGAATCGACTCGCCTGTTCGGTTAGTTTTCGCCTTGGCCTGCAGGGTCAGGAACTCGGGCAGAGCCAAGCCAAGTACGCCAAGTTTCACCTGCTCCATCCATTCATGATTAGAATTTTTGGCAAATCGTACGACTTAGTCAAACGATTGAGGCTCTCGCAACTTACTGTTCAAACTTTGCCGCATTACCATTAGACCATCTGATAAAAGTTCAGATTGCTTGGGAACTTATTTGAGGGGCCAGTTGAAGCGTATGTTCTTTCCGTTGCGGCTTAGAGTGAGAGGGATGGTTTGGCCGGTCTTGTAGTTGAGTTTTACGTAGGTGTTGAACTGTCGGTGGTCGAATCGGACGGGTTTGCCCTCGATGGCGACGATGAAGTCTCCCTCCCGCAACCCTGCTTTTTGGACAGCGTTACCCTCGGAGGTTTTGTGGTTGATCCACTTGACCTTAAGAGCCTTTTGACCAGGTGGAAGCTTGAGGCGCTTGGTTTCCTGTGCGGTGGCG
>CAZWTI010000187.1:0-5444 GCA_964637065.1 uncultured Puniceicoccaceae bacterium | reverse complement strand
CAACACCATTTCCAACTTCGCGCCGCCCAGGTCGATTGTGATTTCCTTAGCCGGTTCCTCGGTGTAAACGGCCCCGGCGGAAATAAGGATCAATAGCGTAGGTATCAGTAAGTTTTTCATCGTGCATGACGCAGCTGTTCGCGTAGAACGCGAAAAGTTGTTTCATAAGCTCTAAGCAAGGATGTGTTTGAGCGTCCCGGTACTGTCAGCATATTTTTCACGCTCAATGCCCAACGCATGCAACTGGGTCAACCAGAGATTGGCGAGAGGAGTCTCTCTCTCACAGTGGATGTGGCTACCCAGTTTAAGCGTGCCGCCCCCGCCACCGGCGACGACCAGCGGCAAGTCGTTGTACTGATGCGTACTACCATCGCCCATCCCGGCCCCGAGGGTGAAGATAGTGTTGTCGAGCAGCGTTGTCCCGTTGGCTTCCTCGATGCCGTCCATCCGCTCGAGCAACCGCGCGAACGCAGAGACGTGGAAGCGGTCCAGCTTGAGGAGTTGTTCCATATGTTTACCTATGGCGTGGGTCATGGCGTGATGACTGTACGGCTTGTCTAAGATGCCCTCCCAGTTGGTGGCCGTCGTCCAACGCTCGGGACCCACCATCAGAGTGCCTACGTTGGTCAGGCCATTCTGCAACGCGGTCACTAGCAGGTCACCCATCAGATGGATATACTCATTGCGTGGCAAATGCTCTGCTGGACGCTTGATCTCTGCGACAGCCAGCTCGGATTTCATTTTTTCGATGCGGTCCATTCGCGTTTCGATGGTCCGGACCGAATCTAGGTATTCGTCGAATTTTCGCCGGTCATCGACGCTCAAGCGTTTTTGCATCAGGCGGGCGTTACCGAGAGCTAGATCAGTGATGTTACGAAAACGCGTGTTCGCTTGCGTGCCGAACAACCGGTCGTAGACTTTTCGCGGGTCTCTCATGGACGGCGCTACGTGACCGGTGCCGTACCAAGACATGTTGTCGAAGTAGATCGACTCGATGTTGTTCTTGTGGTCGTTGCAGCTCAGTTCGAGTGTCGAGTAAGGGGTCGACTGCCCGATGCTGTCGGCTGCAATGTGGTCCAGTGTACGGGTCAGCGGATAGGCGGAGCCCTTGACCTCGTACGGCGCAACACTGGTTAGGAAGCAGGACGCGCATTGCGCATGCGAGTCGGTACCGTGCTGAAAGGTGCGGTCCATGCCGGTGATCAGCGAGATTTTGTTTCGCATCTTGTGAAGTGGCGCCAAAGTCGATGTGAGCGTCAGGGGATGCTTGCCCGCCGGGACGGTCTTGCCTTCGAAGCGCCAGACGTTGTTTTGGCCCGCGAACGGCGGCAGCGGTCGGTCGGTTTCGCCTGGGAAGAAGCCACGACGCGTAATGCCATTGGGCAGGTAGAAAAAGGCCAAGCGTTGTGCCGGAACCCCGGTTTTTTGATCCTTGGCACGGGCAAAGCTTTCAAGCCACGGAAGACCGAGTGCCGCACCGCCGGCACAGGTTAGAAAACTGCGACGTGAAACAGAGGGGAGTCGGTCATGGTGGTGGCTCATCTTGTTGTCCTTGGTTGATTCATCTTAGCGTAGCATGTGAATGGTGATCTTGACGAAGCGTGAAATCTCCCTGGTGCTCCGAAGTTTCAATTTCCGGGGTTTACTTTCTTCTCAGGTGTAGCCGGCGTGACGGTGTTCTTGTGAAGAAACGACTCACTCATCGCGATATTTTTGAGCACGTCTCGCATCCGATCCCCACCTGCCATCGCCTCCGTAGTCATGTCATCCAGCGTGGGCGAGTCTGCCGGGCCGAGTTCCCTGGCCAGCGCGTAGGACAGGAGATGTGCCGTGAATCCGCGAATGAAACGTTGCTTCTCTTTCAAGATCAGCTGCTTGAACTCAACAAACGTCTCAAATTCATGCTGATTGAAGAGCACCCCGCTGACATCCACCTCACGCTCGTTCTCGTACTTATCGCGCCACACGCCGGTCGGCCCGAAGTTTTCCAGGGCAAAGCCGAAGGGATCAATCTTGTTGTGGCAGCCGGCGCAATCTTCGCGCTTGCGGTGAACGGCCAAGCGCTCGCGAATGGTAAGTTTCGAGAGTTGCTCCTCGCTGGCTTCAGGCAGCGGCGGGACATCGGCCGGAGCTGGCTCGGGCGGATCGTTGAAGATCACCGCGTTGACCCAGGCGCCTCTGGTGATGGGCTGGGTGCGGGTAGGAGTCGCGGTCATCGTCATGACGGCAGCGCTGGCAATCACGCCGCCCCGACGCGGGTCGGTCAATGGCACGCGCTTGAAAACCTGCACCGTAACCTCGTGGGCTCCCGCCTTACCCGCATAGTTCGCATGGAGCATGTTGCTCTCCCATGTGAATTTCGGATCCAGCAGTTCCATTACGGACCGATCCTCGATGTACAAGGTCTCGAACAGGAGCAACGGCTCCGCCATCATGTGCATGCTGGCGCGGTATCCATCACCGTGATAGAAATACGCATACTTCTTCGGATCCGGAACCGACGTGATCAGTCGCTCCAGCTGCAACCATTGCGCAGGAAAGTTGTCGCAAAACCGACTCGACCGCCGATCATTCATCATCCGGTCGATCTGCGCGCTGAGCGTCGTTGGATCGCTCAGCTTGCCCGACTCAGCAAGGTCGAGCAACGCATCATCAGGGATACTGCTCCAGAAAAATTGGGCCAGCCGCGCGGCCAGCTCGAAATCATTGATGCGCTGACGACCCTGGCCTTTGATGCCTGAACTCTCTTTGTCTGGCGTTTCGTAGATATAGAGGAAGTCCGGCATCCCGAGAACCGCTCCGACCACCGAGCGCATCGTCTGCTCGAACGAAGCCCCGGAGGCGAGCTGATCTTCGGCGAACTTTACGAAAAGATCGAATGTTTCGGGATCGACCGGCCGGCGAAACGCCCGTCGGAGCAGTTTCTTGAGACTGGAGCGCATGGTGGTTTTCTCAGTCTCTATGGCCGGGCCGGCGGCCGATTGTTCAGGCTGTGCGAACAGCCACTTCCAGCTTCGGCATTCCTTGGGATTGAGATCAGGACTCTCCACGATGGTCTGGCTGAGCTTGAGAAACGACTCCATCAACAGCGGCGAAAGCGTCAGGTGATCCGCGCGATTGTCGAAACCGTGCTCGGAGCGCTTGTCCTGTGGAAACGACGCAACGCCTTTGAATCCTTCGGGCCGCTGATTGTCGATGTCCTTGCTGAGCGGACGACTGGAGACTTTTATCTGATGGGGCATCTTATTGGTCTCCGGACGAAAGTAATCATCCCGCCGCCGCATTAGCCGCTCGTTTAGCCGAAAGATATCGCGGTCCAGCTCGAGGAGATCAACCACCGCATTGTTGTACTGAAAACGGTTCATTCGTCGGATCTGCGTGGGCTCGAACGGCTGGTTCTTCAGAGCCTCGCGAAGCATCATCCGGAGCGACGCAACCATCTGCATCCGCGTCGCCTCCGGCAGTGGAGGCTCGTCCTCAGGCGGCATCTCGTGATCCTTCAGCACCGTGAGCAGTTTCTCAAGAAGCTCTGGTTTCGCCAGAAGATCATTGTCCGAGTTGAGCGCCAGCAGGTCGACCTTGCCCTTAACCTTGCCAGCCTTGCCGTGACATTTGATGCAATGGCTCTCGAGGATCGGAAGCACATCTGCTTGATAGTCGTAAGTCTTGCTGACTGGTGCAACGTCCGCCGCCGAGAGTGGCGTTGTGCAGCACAGTAGGAGTGCGATCAGAAGTGCTTTGATTTCGTGTAGTAGATTCACAGTTAATCTCGTTTCTTAATCACCGCCGCCTTAATCAGTTCGCGGGCTTTTATCACTTCATTGCTCTGTGGGGCGAGTTTATTGAACTTCTGGAAGACCTTGCCCGCGGCGGGGAGGTCGCCTTCGTTTAAATGCGCTTCGTTTCATGATCTATATCCTATTTCGATTCGTCGTCCTGTTGCTTCCAAACGGGCCCGCAAGGACGCCCTCAGGGTCAAATGTCTTCACGGGGACCCAGTCGCAGGTCGGGTTACTTTCAACATCTCGTCCAGCAACGGCGCCATGCCTTCGCCCCATGTGACATAGCCGTTTCGACTCAAGTGGACATCGTCTTTCATCAGCTCGTTCCGCAGCTTCCCGTCCTTGTCCATGAAGGTCGCATTGACGTTCAAAAAGCGGATCATTTTACCATCGTCCATCTTTGCCAGGTAGGCATTGACCTTCGGGATCCGAGTATTATGGGCAGCGAGCTTGGTGGGAAAGACGCCCATGAGCAGGATCTTCGCGTCGGGGACCACGGCTCGCAGTTTCGTGATGACCGCGGACACACCCAGCGCCACTTCCCCCGGGTTGTTCCCCATGGATAGGTTGTTGACTCCCAACAGCAGCACAATCACCTTTGGCCTGGTCCATGCTAGCTCGCCGCCATCCAGGCGGAACAGAACATTCTCCGTGCGGTCTCCGCCGACCCCGAAGTTAGCGGGCCGAAACTTGCCGGAGAATTTTTTCATCAGATCTCCGGGCCAGCCAGAGGTGATCGAGTCGCCAAGGAAACAGACGTCGAAATTGTCCGCCTTGGTTTTTTGAAGGTTGCCCTGATGGTTATTCCAGAACCAGCGGACACCACCCGGCACCGGCTTGGTCGGGTCGTTTTTTGAAGTGACCTTGATGTCAGGCGTGCCTTTGATCGGCGGCACCACGGGATCGAACCAGATCTCTTGAATGATTCCCCCTCTTTTTTCTGCTCCAAACGGCGAGAGATGGGCGCCGGGGATGATTTCGATCGCGCTGCTTCCGGGAACCATCCAGGCGACCCCGACGTGGTCGCCGCCCGTGTTCTCCCGATGAATCGCCTCGATGTAATACTTCTTGTCTGCCACAAGACGGATCCGTTTTGATCTCTGCGTGGGAAACTTGCTGTAGTTACCCATCTCAGCCCATTCGCTGGCGCTGGCAATCAGCTCCTTGTCTTCGGGATCTGAGCTCGTGCTCAGAAAAAGTTTCGACTGGTCGTCGCTCGTGATGCCGAAGACGTAATCCCCTGTCTTGGGCGCATAGATGTAACCGCACACGCGAGAGCTGTATCGGTCAGCGACTTCCGCAGGGCTTTGAAACGAGGTGAGCGCGATGGCTTTGTCCGGTTCCGTTTCCGAACGGATCGAACGCGTCCAGTCCGCGGAAGCGAACGGCGCCGACATGAGAATGGACGAAGCGAAGACCGACACGCGAGCGGCTTCGCGCTCTCGGAATAACAATGATGGGGACATCAGCTTGTTCATTTCGGATTGGATCGCCTCCAGGATTTCTCTTGTTTCTCTAGCCTGACTAGAGAGTGTTCCTGCGCGTGCGTCACCCCACCGACCATCTCCACGTGCATCGACCCTGCGAGAGAAACACTTGGATTAAAGTTCATTCGGGGCAAAGTATCGAAACAAGCCCTTTCGTCAACTTGCAGAGAGCATT
>CAZWTI010000186.1:0-5669 GCA_964637065.1 uncultured Puniceicoccaceae bacterium | reverse complement strand
CGATATATCCATATGGATTCTAAGCCCGATGATAAATTTGTAACCCTAATTTGTAACCCGACCTGCGAAAACAGGACTTTTCGGGATGACTCGGGATAACTTGACTATCTCCCCAACTTGCTGGAAGGCAAGGAATTGAATACTGGGGAAGACTTGGGTTAATTCAGGCGAAAAGGACCTGATGCCATTAGGAAACCACTGTTCTATCCGTTAAACTATGGGGGCTAAAAAACTATGTGGATGAAAGGATTCCATAATCCTTAACCGTTAGGATTCCCAGTACGCGCGGGAGATAAAGTATTCAGGGAAGATTGGTCAGGCTCGCATCTTTCAAGATATGACCAGAATTGACCCATGATTGATTCCTGAGAAGGCGAGCGTCGTTCAAGAGGTTTATGTTTTCGAGCAACCAAGTCCCTGAATTCCACTTGCCCTTGAGCTTGTCATCCCAAACTGTCGGGTCGGCAAGGTTGGGAGGCGAGGTCTTGTCATTAATTCCAGTCCCCAAAACAGCTTCCCAATAGTCGCTCACCCCATCTCCATCGTAATCTTTGCGCATGGAGGTCATGTAGGGGGTGGCGTTTTCATCAACAAAGCCGTTGACTTCCTTATGGAATCTCTCGAAGGGAAAGGTATTCGCATCAGTCAAGGGAGTGGCATAAAAGGCGGAGTTAACAAACTGTTGGCTTTCGTATATGTAAACTTTTCGGGTAGAGATTTGGGAAAGGTTGTCCCAGCCATCTTTTACCCTGTATTCAATAGTAATGACTGTCATTTCCATGTTTATTAAATCAGTCTTGTTCGTGGTGTTGAAATCATAAGGGACGTTCACGCCACTACGACTGTTATCACTATCATCCACATCCGGAACCTTGGCAGGTGATGGGGTAGTATAACCAACGAGGTTTGAGGCCATCTTGCTCTGCAATTCCTTGACCGTAGTCTGTGCGAACGCGGTGTAGGAATGGATTATTCCTGCACCCCCGGCACAGGTGTCCATCTTGTTGCGCTCGGTTACGCGAGTGATGGCGTAAGCTTCCCCAATATTGTCCCCATCGAGATCGGGATAGCCATCGCCGATGCTCCAAGAGGCGTTGTCGTCCTCGGCATAGACCCCAGGGTCGGTGAATTTGTATTCTGCCGGCAGCATGCGATGGGCACCTCTTGAAAACAAGCCAGTGGCATTTTGTTCAGGATTGGTTGCGGATGCGGGTTGATCAAAGAAAGGCACATTTTTATCGGGGGAAATAAACGAAGTTAGGCTAGTGTTCGCATCGGCGTTATATCCAAAACGGAAAAAGTCATGGATTTCCGATTTGCCCATCATGGTAAGAACCGGAGGGGTGAAATCACCCACTTGGAGATAACGAATGATTTCATCACTTTCGTTGCCAGAATAATCTCGAACGGAAATAGTCACCTTGTAGCCTTGTCCGCCTCCCCTAGTCTCGGGATAGATGGCGCCTTCGACAAATTCAGGCTCAAAGACAACTTTCCATTTGTTTTCAGCAGGCCCGCCCCCCGTGGGGCTAAATTGGTCGTCGTGATCAAGATACTGGTCAAAATTGTTGGCGTCTGTAGCGGCTAATCCGAGCAACATGTAATCTTTGACGCTTTGCGCGCTTCGAACATCCGGGTTGGTCGTTGACTTGTAGTCGACAAGTATGGTCTGACTTCCGGAAAACTGAATGGATGGAGGAAGTGTATCCTTTACGATCAAGCGACGATAAACGGAATCAGCTGCGTTGCCGGCGGTGTCGTTTATGTCGTATTTAATCTCGTGTTCGGCATTCAGGGTAGAAGTATCGATTAGGGCAGGCACGGAACCAACGTCGTTATTCCTAACAATATTACCATTAATGATTCTCGCAATGCTTGAGGTAATGACACCGTCCTGAGTATCTGCGGCGGTGAGGGTAAGCGCTATCGGTGACGTTGAGTTGTAATCGGCACCGTTCCATCGTTTTACCGTTTGGCCCGAATCGTCGTCGTATTGGACACCACCCTCGACCACAACGAAATAGGGACCGCCGGGAGCGGCGGCAAAACCGGGCGTGGTCGAAGAAATCGAAGCCGAGATCAAGGGTTTCTCCTTATCCAGAACAGTTACCGTACGGGTAATCGTAGTGACGTTGTCGCTGGAATCGGCCACCGTGTAGGTGACGGTATATTCGCCGGGAAGCGCAATATTCACCGCGGTGGAATCAATAGTTACCGAAAGTCCTGATGAGTGGGGCCCAACGGTTGAAGAAGTAAACGTCAGAGGCACATCCGGATCGATGGAATTATCCACCACGGAGATGCCGTACTCAATATAGGAACTGTTTGTTTCAGGAGGATTCTGGCTCAACAACATGGTGTCGGCGTTGGGCAGAAGCGAGACAACGGGAGAGATGGTATCCGTTATAGTTACGGTTCTATTAAAATCACGATAATTCTCCGACTTGTCCCAAACCTGATAGCGAACAAAAAATGTAGAGAAGTCACTTAGATTCCACGTCTTGATCTCGTTAATCGTTTTTTCCTGCTTATTCTTATCGTAGTATGTGGTCTGAGTGATAAGGTCTGCAGCATCCCAATAGTTATCGGAGGCCGCGAATGCGGAATCATTGTAAGTAGCGTTAGCCTCGATGGTGGGATTAACGAATCCGGGAGCGTATTCGTTGGGAACGATGACCGGTGTCGTCTTGTCCACGACGTAAACGCGCAATTGAGTCTCTGCAGGAGGATTGTCAAACTCGTCGGTTACCGAATACTTGACGACATAGGGATCGGAAAAGGCAGGAGTCTTATTGCCGCCATATTTGTTCACCACAGACAACTTGGACGGGACAACGTCGCCAGTCACCAAAACTGATCCTTCGGAAGAAGCATTGTTTTCATCCCACGTCTGCTTTTCCTCGTAGGGAGGACCCAGGCCGGCATGACGCGTCTTGTGGGCCACTGCACCAGGGTCAACATAGGATCCGTAACCAGTGGCGTTTACCTCAAGAGTAACTTCCCAGAAGGTTCCATTCAGTTGGAGGCTGGGTTGATCTCGTGGTGTAAGAGCAATAGTTGATCCGGGATTGTCGATATCATTGGCAACAGAATAGACGACACGGGAAACCTGAGGCTCGGGACTCTGGTTCAAATTGGAGTCAGTTGCCTTGTAAAAGATTTCATATTTGCCGGTCTTGGTAAGGTCGATGCCCCCACCCTTCATGGAGGCAAGAGCGTCACTCAATTTTCCTAGAGAACCAGTTTCCTGAGCACCGAGAACAGTTCCGTTAAATATGCTTTTCGTATAATCAACCGTTATGCCTACGTTGGTTTCGGCGGCATTAGTAAGATCGTTGCCGAGCGCGTCTTCAGCAGTGGCCCCGGCGTCATCGTAGCCGTCTGAATATGTTTTCGAATCAGTTTCGTTATACCCGCCAACGACAATTATCTCGGCAGACCCGTTCAGAGTAACCCGCGGTCCCTCCAGTACCTTGATGGTTCGCTCAAGGACTTGGCTCAAGTTACCACTGGCGTCCTTGGCTTGGTAAGTGACCCTATACTGGGCGGAAACCCCCGCTTCGCTTGTGGCAACTGCAGTGGGGGTGGGAACGATTAGCTCGAGGTCACCAACGGCATTATCGGTGGCAACGACTCCGGCATCGGTCCAGGCAGGATATCTTGTGTCGGCGATTGCGAATGCCCCTTGAGTAATAATTTCGCGTTGGTACTCGTCGGCACTGTCGGCAACAGTCGCTATGGAGCTTGGGTCAAACAGAATTTCAGTCGTGTCGCCGATGACCGTGATTGTCTTACCCCCGTCTGAAGAGTAAGCACTCGCCGGCAAACCGGAAATATCCCCGGTAGCTGGATCAAGAACGAAGGAAATCGTTGGCGGGGTTGCATCGTAAATGCTAAGAGTACGGAAACTGGAACCGGTGTTGTTGCTTTCGTCCGTTGCGTTGTAGAGGACTTCATATTGCTTGGTAGGATCGACAAAACCAACAATCGCCAAATTAGCGATTGCGGTCGCGTCGAATTCTGTCCCCGGGGTGTCTTTTTCACGAAAAACTGACGTAATCCTCGAAGTAAGATCTCCATCGTAGTTATCCGTGGCGGTGGCTCCGTCGTCCGTATAAGAGGAGCCGGCCTCAAGAAAAAGATCGGTTTGGCCGTTGGACTTGTTGGGATAGATCACGGGAGAGGTAGAGTCACGAATTATTACGGTACGCGTTGTGGTCAAAGAATTCCCGAACTCGTCTTCCGCGCGATAGGTGATCACCGTTGTGCCCAACTGGTTCATATTGGGAGTCCCGGAAACATTCACCACCTCGTAATCAATCTTGCGTCCGTCACCCATATCCTTGAAAGCCACCGCTCCGGGTTCGACAAAACCAGTACCGACTTCCAAATACAAAGGATTGTCACCCAGAAGCTCGATTGAAGGACCCTTCCCATCATTGCCGAGCACAACAATGGTGCGAGAAACTGTAGCGGCGGCATTACCCTCGGCATCGACGACATCGTAGCTCACGGTATAGGTGCCAATCTCCTTGTTCGCTATGGCTTCGGGAATGGGATCGGTTATGACGATTTGTTCAGTCAAGTCGCCGTCGAGTGTATCAGTTGCAAAAGCCCCTGCGTCCCGATAAGTTGAGTTAAGATCGATGAAATCAACTTGCTGACCATAGAATTCGATAACGGGGGGCGTGGTGTCGACAACGGTTACGGTTCGATTGGCTACGTCGGCCACATTGCCCCGGCTATCAGTTACCTCGTACAAGACTGAGTAAGTGCCGACTTTCAGTAGATCAATGTTGTTGGAAGTCTGTATAAGTGCGGTAAGCGCATCTCCGTTATCATAGTTGTCTATAGCCTCGGCTCCGGCATCCGTATATGAAGTGGCAGCCTCGACATCGAGAGACTCAAAGCCGAGAACTTGAATTCTCGGGGAAGTCAAATCCTCCACATAAACGGTTCGGGGAACCGTGGTGGAAACGGGAGCGCCATCTGGAAACGTAGTTCCACGTGTATTCTGATCATCCACGGAATAGGTGAAAGTATAAGAAGCGATTTCCTCGGTGTTCAGTGGTGTTGGCCCCTCAATACTGAAGAAACCGGAGAGGTCGCGCACGGCATAATCCAAGGCTGAATATCCCGGGTCGACGTAGGCGACGGAATCAGGAAAAGAAACGGGGTTGCGACTACTGACGCTGTGATAGACGACAGTGCCATCGGCAGAGTCTCGAGCGTGGGTGCCCGGATTGAGCGTGATGACGGGGGGCGTAACGATGACCTGCACGGTACGGTTCACCGCACTCTCGAAGCCACGGAAGTCGTTGCCCGTGTAAGTAAGGGTATAGGTTCCGGGCGTTGCGGTATCGGGCGGATTGATGAGCTTCGCGGTTCCACTTTGGTCCGCCCCCGAGAAATCGGTAACGTTAACCCCGGGGTCAATGAATGGTTCTCCCATTTCAACCTCTAAGACGGATGATCCCTTTAGCCGAACATCGGGATGACCGCCATAGAAAGGATCGGGGGGGGGCATCGGCTCACCCGTGAAGGCACCGGGAACCACCGGCCCGGCAAGAGCAGGGGTGGGCGTGGTGACGGATACGGCGTCCTCGATCTGCTCGAAAGTAATTGACCGGATGGTTTCCTCGGCTTCCTCGATGGCGAAGAAGGTATCG
>CAZWTI010000185.1:0-2753 GCA_964637065.1 uncultured Puniceicoccaceae bacterium | reverse complement strand
GGTCGCGGCGTTGCCCTGCAGGTGGATTTTACGGATGGTGGAGAGGTTCGCTTTTCGCCGGGTGGTCTTTGTTTTCCCAACTACTGGACTTTCGCCCGTGCTTTGTCCGACGGTTTTGCCTGGCCTAGAATTGTTCCTTTGTTGATGAAGCCCGTGGCGACCTTTCGCTCCATCAGGACTCTGCGCGCCTTGTCGGATGCTTTTGAGGATGCCAAGGACCTAACGGTCAAGGCGGCCCTAGGATTGAGGGCGGGACTGGCGGCGGCGGAGGCCTTTGCCCGATTTGAACCGAAGTGTGTTGAACTCCTCGCAAGGGAGGATCCCGGCACAGCCGTTTTCACAGTCGAGGGAATGGATTTGGTTGCTTGGTTCAGGATTCAACCCGATGCCAAATACTCTTCGGGCAGGGGTGAGCCCCCCGAAAAACCAGCCGTCCGGGTCTGCTTCCGTGATCCGGATGTGGCCTGCCGGGCTGTTGACGGCAAACTCGACTCGCTTGCTGCTACCGCCCTTGGCGAGGTGGATGTTACCGGACGGATTCCTCTTGCGGAAGTGGTGGGTTACGTGGCCGATATGGCGGGAAAAAACTTGGTTTTCGTTCGATGACGCTTCAACGAACGCGTTCCAACGAGCTTTTCCGTAGAGCCTGCAAGGTTGTGCCGGGAGGGATTTACGGGCACGTTGCCCCGGCAACGGGGTTGCCCCAAGCATTTCCTCACTATGCCGAAAGCGCCGAGGATTGCCGTTTTCGAGACGTGGACGGGAACGAATGGCTCGATTTCATGTGTGGCTACGGAGCCGTCTTGTTAGGTCATAGAGATACCGAGGTAGAAGAGGCAGCGGAGCGCCAACGTTGTGATGGGGCTGTTCTCAACCAGCCAACGGCTCGAATGGTTGAATTGGCCGAGCTTCTGGTCGATCGCATCGACTTCGCGGATTGGGCTGTATTCGCTAAGAATGGTTCCGATGTCATGACTTGGGCCACGCGGGTGGCCCGAGAGCATACAGGGAGATCTTTCATCCTCAAGGTCAAGGGGGCTTATCATGGCGTGGATGCGTGGTGCGATCCTGGCCTTGGGG
This sequence comes from uncultured Puniceicoccaceae bacterium, assembly GCA_964637065.1. Classification (GTDB taxonomy): domain Bacteria; phylum Verrucomicrobiota; class Verrucomicrobiia; order Opitutales; family Seribacteraceae. The sequence goes on along the minus strand of CAZWTI010000185.1, from coordinate 1,673 downwards.
GGCGAATCCCCGCGGATCGATCTCACGTAGCGGAATTTTCTTGGAATGATCTCGATGAGCTTGGAGATCTTATGAATCGCTGCGAGGATGAGGTTGCCGCAGTCGTCCTGACGCCTTATCACCATCCTGCTTTTTATCCGTCGGAGATGCCTTCGGAGGGGTTTTGGCATGGAGTTCAGGAACTATGTCGGGAGAAGGGTGTGGTGCTTATCCTCGACGACGTGAGGGCCGGCTTGCGATTACATGACGGCGGGTCTCATCGTTTCTTCGATTTTACGCCGGACTTGGCCTGCTACTCCAAGGCTCTAGGCAATGGGTACGCCATATCGGCTTGCGTTGGCAGGGAGGAATATCGCAAGGCTGCAGGCAACGTTTTCCTTACCGGCAGTTGCTGGAATGATGCCGTGTCTATGGCGGCGGCCTTGAAGTGTCTGGAGGTTTTGGCCCGACGAAAAGTGGTGGGGAAGCTGGAAATCCTCGGTCGACGTCTTGCCGAAGGTCTTGAATCCGCAGCGAATGAGAACGGTTTCAACTTTAGGATGACAGGGCCTCCCGCGATGCCGTTTCCTTGGTTTCAGGAAGACGAAAACCTCTACTTGCTGCAGGAATTCTGTTCTTACTGCTGTGAACGAGGAGTTTTCTTTCATCCACATCACAACTGGTTTTTATGCGGGGCTCATGACGAATACGCTATCGATGATGCATTAGATGTCGCTTCTACCGCTTTTTCCAAGTTGCGGGAAGGCATCCAGAGTTAGGCAAAGGTCTCGGTCAGGAGGCGAGCGAGGAAATCGTCGGAGGGTTCCGCTTCCACTAATGCGTCTTCCAGTAGCCACAAGATGCTCTGTAACTCTCTTAACCTATCGGTGAGGCTTTCGTCGGCTGGTTCCTTGCCCAGCGCGATCTCTGGCATTACGGCGAAGGAATAGTCCCCTAGTAGTGAGGCGATTTCTTGATTGCCTAGGAGTTCACGCAGATACTGAAGCTTGTCTTGCGGTTCTACTTCTTCCTCTGAGACAAGGGATCGAAGACCTTTCCACGCCTCGTCGCAACGGATGGCTAAAGTGGTAAGGACTTGTTCGAGACCTTGTCCTGTCAGACCTCGCCGTTCCGCAAGAAGCTCGGCTTGCGGTTCGTAGGGGTTAATAATGCCGGAGAAGGCTTCTCGTAGTTCGAGTGCTTGATCCGGGTGAACGAGCGTAGCGCCATTTAGACGTGCGCCCCGATCGTTTAGGTTGATTAGGTGACGACCCACTGCGATCTTCGCACAAATCTCTGAAGTTTCGCTCCAGTCTGATAGAAATGGTGTTGGAACTGATTCAGAGTGGTTTCCGGGAACTGAGTGGAATTGATTGGCGACAACTTGAAGATGCGCCCGGCCCGTACTTTCGGCATAACGTTCATTGCCGCTTCCACCTCCTGCCAAGTCCATGCCCACGAGCAGGATGGCTTCGGGTTCCAGGAAATCAGCAAGGAGGATGGCCGTTAGTCCAGAATTGTTGAACCCGAGCAGATCAGTTTTTGGGATGCCCTTGGTTGCAAGCCAATCTTCGGTGAGGACGCGTCCTGACAGATAACGAACCCTGTCGCCCCAGCGTTGAGACCAACTTGTGTGCGATTGAGAGGAAAGAATTGCCATGCCGGGGCGATGTTCGAGTGATGTGCAGGTGTCG
>CAZWTI010000184.1:0-4139 GCA_964637065.1 uncultured Puniceicoccaceae bacterium | reverse complement strand
ATGCCCAGTACGACCTTCCCTGACGTTCACGACAAGGTTCCGGCGCGACCGCTGAAGCTCAGGATCTTGGGTGGCAATGGGTTCATCATCCAAGGTCACTCTTTCGAAAAAGCGAGTGTTACGAAGACGCGCTTCGCTTGTCTCCATACGACGCAAATCAAAAATTTCACCCGGAGCCAATGCGAGTTCTCTGACTATGGCGATTGTACGAGTTTTGTCGTTACCTCGAACTAAGACAGAGTTGACAGTAAACTTGTTGTTTTCGGTAACATCGAAGGCGAGGTCAATGCGCCCAGTTTCAAGGTTGGGTTTGCGAACCGCTGATATTCTCGCATCCAGATAACCGTCTTCGCCATACCTCTTGCGGATTCGGTTTCGATCCTCGGCGAGAAGGGAAGGGGAGTAGGCGTCACCTTCCCTCAATTTAACTTCATTGAGAATTTCCTTAGATGAGAGAACGGCGTTACCGGTTATGTTTATTTTGCCAACATAAGAACGTTTGCCCTCGGAAATCTTAATTAAGAAATCTAGGCCACTGTTACCATGTTTTGAGATTTCTACCCTGCCTTCATCAATTGCGACATCAAGAAATCCTTCGTCTCGATAGGATGAACGTAGCGCCTCCAAATCCTCCTCCAAGATGGCAGGTCTGTATCTGGCGCGCTTAGACCAAAAACGCCAGAATCGCCAAGGTGTCGTTTCCATTTGCTTTTGCAGAAAACGTCTCGAGAGGTGTTCATTGCCATTAAAAAGAATCTTGCGGATTTTGCGCCGCTCATTTTCTACTATTCGGAAAACGACGACGGCGGAGCGGACACCTTTTCCAAGAAGGATTTTCGACTCAACGCTAGAGTCCCAGTATCCTTTGTCCAAATATAGTTCCGCAAGCGCTCGTTCGTCTGATTTGATTAAAGCTTCGTCTAGAAGTTCACCTGATTCAGACTCGATAGACTTTGCAAGTTTCCTACGGGTTAATTTGTCGTTCCCTTCGAAACGAATCTCCCCAATACGAGGCTTGGTACTTACCCTAAAAACTAGGGTAACAGAATCAGGGTCAGGGTGCTCGTTATCAAGAAAAACCCGAACATCATCCACCGTTCTGGTCGCCATCAGATTGCGGATGGACTTGTCTACGGCACCTGAGTGGTATTCGGCGCCCACTTCGACCTGAAGGTTTTCGCGCACAAAAGATTCCCCGATGGTACGGGGTCCTTGTATGTTAATCCGTATCTCGACGATACGCTTCCCGGTTGGGTCTACTTGTGCGAATGACAAAACCGTCAGACCAGCAAGCAATAAGGACCCAATTAAAAATAAAGATGCTTTGGAAATCATCGGATTAGTTCATGCGGGAAGCATAGCCACTTGCAAATTTAGTATATTTTCTGCGAAAAAGAAGATTTACGTTTCCAGTGGGTCCGTTGCGCTGCTTTGCCAAGATAAGCTTAACGGGCAGACAGTCTTCCAGATCCTCGCCTTCCTCGGTATGGGAATCCTCCATGTCACGAACATCCGAACCTATCTTTTCCTTGGCAAGCAGCATGACTACATCGGCATCCTGCTCAATGGATCCTGACTCACGAAGATCGGAAAGCCTGGGCTCGCGCCTGTCCTTTTCGGATTCACGGTTAAGTTGACTTAGTACCATGACGGGTACGTTTAATTCCTTCGCCATTGCCTTCAGTCCGCGGGAAATGTCGGCCACACCAACTTCCCTAGACTGGATGCGTGAGTCAGTCCCTATGAGTTGCATATAGTCAACGACAATCAGGGAGAGTGGTTGCCTCGAGTGAATCCTGCGAGCTTTGGCGCGAACCTGTTGGATGGTTTGTCCACCCGTATCATCTACCCAAATGGGGGCTTTGCGAAACTCTTTTGCTGCCGCAGCCAACTTTTTTTGTTCTTCGGGAGTGGCAAACCCCCTCTGCAGCTCGCTTTGGTTCACATGTGCTCTTCCGCACATGAAGCGCATGGCGAGAGACACAGCACTCATTTCCAGACTGAAAACCAAGACGTTAGGGGAATTGTCGCCCGATCTAGGGGAGAAAACAAAGTTTTCAACGACATTCATCGCAAAACTGGTTTTTCCGACCGAGGGCCGCGCCGCCAAGACAATCATTTCCGAAGGCCGAAACCCATTCGTCAGTTTATCCAAGTCCGGAAATCCCGACTTCACTCCCTCAGGACCTTCCTTCCGCACAAGCCTGTCTATCTGCTCTCCGGCAAGATCCACTGGTTCGCTGAAGTGCATCGCAGCCTCGGATGCACGTTCTTGGCTAAGCTCGAAAACATCCTCTTGAATCTTGCCAAGAAAAGTACCCACATCGCCTTCCTGCTTTTGAGCCAAGTCAATAATTTCATAAGCCACATGAATACAATCACGCAAAATGCGCTTTTCCCGTACGATCTTAAGCCAGTAGGGCGCATGCGCAGGCGTTTCGATTCGAGAAGTCAAAGTAGCCAGAAAGGCATGACCACCCACATCCTCAAGCCTGTCGAGGCGCTGAAGCCTTTCGGCCAAAAGAATTTCATCGGCAGGCTCACCTTCGCGCTGAAGGTCAAGCAAAGCGGCATAGATCGACTGGTGTTTGGGGGAATAGAAATGTTCCGGCTGAAGACCTTCTTCAGCACACATGGAGATGGTTTCCCCAGTCTGGTCCAATATGCATGAGGCCAACAATCCTTGCTCGGCATCACCATTGCTAGGCAAGACGGGCCCGGAAAGAACATCCACATCGAGTGGTGCTGCTCTTTGCTTCGGAAGTTTATGTGCCCCCCCCCGTTGCCTCTCGCTTTTGGTGTCTGTACCAACCGATGGCATTCGAAGGTCTAGGTTAAAGTTGAAGGAAAACGAGAAGTTAGTTTTTTTCCTCTTTGGTTTCTATGGGGTTTTCAGACACAATCTCATATTCGATTTCGACTTCCACATCAGGATGAAGGCGAAAAGTGGCGACACGCTTGCCGAGTTCCTTGACGGGCCGGAAAGAAACCAAGTGTCTCTTATCGAGATGGAAACCCAATTCCTCGAATTTCTCAAGTAGCTGAGCGGGGGTAACAGAACCAAAGAGTTTGCCGCCGGCACCGGTTTTCACGGCAATGGCTATATGGGTGCCACGCAACTTGGAAGCAATTTCTTCGGCTTGGCTCCTCTCGTCTGCCTCACGATTTGCCCTAGCCTGCATAAGCGCATCCAAGCGCTTCTTATTTTTGAGTTCTAAAGGAACAGCTTTTTTCTTAGGCAAAAGCCAGTTGCGAGCATAACCAGCCCGAACCTTGACGACATCGCCCTCGGCTCCAAGATTATCGATTTGTTCGACTAGAAGAACTTCAGTTGTAGCCATGATTGTTAAGATTGAATTTACAAATTAGTGGGGGGGATGAAGTCCTAGAATGGGACGTCTTCGTTCAAGTCGGGATCAGCCGCGGATTCGGTTTTATCAGGTGCGGGTGATTCCGTTTGCTCTTGTTCGGGAGGGGCAGCAGGGGCAACCTGAGGCGGTTGCTGGACTTGGGAGTCAGCAGTTAACGTCGGAGTAGAACCTTCCCCAACTGATTGCAAATATCGGGTCCGGGCTTCGTCATTGTCGTGCTTTGAACCCACGAATTGCCAGTTATCTAATACCACAAGCAGTTTGCTCCGTTTTTCTCCAGTTTGCGATTCCCACTGATCAAGCTTCAGGCGACCTTCCACAAAGATCGGTTTGCCCTTGCTGAAAAAACGAGCCAGAGCCTCTCCGCGAGGTCCGAATGATTCCACATCGACAAAAGTCGTCTCCTCTCTTCGATTTCCTTCGGCATCCTTAAAGTTTCGGTTAACTGCCAAGCCGAATTTACAAACCGGCCGGCCACTTGGCAGCATTCGCACTTCGGGGTCACGGGTAAGGTTGCCAATTAGTAGAACTTTGTTGAGAGAAGCCATGACGAGAGTTTGGTTGTTTTTTTGGCGGCAACAAGAAATTCAGGCTCGTTCGACAACGATTCGGTCAATCTTCTTTTCAAGAGCAACTTGCTTGTGGAGTCGAGCGGGTACCTCTGGTTCCCCCTCAATCTCGAATTGTACATAGATTCCTGTAGGGAACTTCTTTTTCGAAGGACGAGCAAGATTACGAGAACCAAGATTCTCGACTTTTTTTACCTCG
>CAZWTI010000183.1:0-5165 GCA_964637065.1 uncultured Puniceicoccaceae bacterium | reverse complement strand
CTTCCTTGAGAGTAGAAATTTGGGCATCGAGAGTTTTTTCGGCCTCGTCGGGGAATCCTGTAAATTTGAATGGCATGGAGATTTGAGGTTTGTTGGGTTGGTCTAAGAAACAAAAGCTCTTCAGCGACGGAAGGAAGTAGTGAAATCCTCACTGGAAACTTCCACGACTTTTTTCTCGTGTGTGGATTCGGCAATCAGTTGGTTCAGTTTGGCTTCCCAAGCGGCACCGTCCATGGGCAACTCGATCGCTTCGTTGATCAAGCCCGAGTAAAGCATCACATTCGCCAGTTCGACGGACCCGATGCCACTTTCTCCAGGAGCGATCAGGGGTGTCCCATCGAGAATGGCTTCGACGAAGTTGACAATCATGGTGGCGTGCGAGACTGGGACGGAGGGTATGGGAATATTCTCCACAGTGGTTTCAGGTTGCTGAAAGCCAATCTGGGAAGTTTTTGACCATTCGTCTGAAGCTACGGCATTCTTGGTAAAGACAAGCTTGTCGTTCTCGAGCAGAACTCGACCCTTGGTTCCCGAAATTTCGAAACGGTTACTGCCGGGTGTCTCGCCAGTGGAAGTAATGAAAACCCCCCCCGCGCCATTGGGATACTCCATGTAGCAGGTCACGTCGTCCTCGACCTCGATATCGTGATACTTGCCAATGCCGACTTGGCTCTGCACCTTTGCGGGCATTCCCAGAATCCATTGCATAACATCAAGTTGGTGGAGACATTGGTTGAGCAAGACGCCGCCGCCCTCCCCTTTCCAAGTGGCCCGCCAGCCACCACTCTGATAGTAGACCTCGGAACGAAACCAGTCGGTCATAATCCAGATGACGCGCACGAGTTCGCCCAAGTGACCATCCTGAACCAACTCTCGAATCTTTTCGTAACGTGGCTCGACTCGCAATTGGAACATACCTCCAAAAATGAGGTCGGGATGTTCCTTAGCCTTGGCGATTAGACGCTCGGCATCTGCCTTGTGAGCAGATATCGGCTTCTCCACCATGATGTGCAAGCCGGCGTCCAAGGCAGCAATTCCGAGAGTGGTATGCTGAAAGTGGGGGGTGGCGATCATCAAGGCGTCAATCTCGCCTGATGCAATCAAATCCTCTCCGCTTCCAAAGATCTTGATGCCCTGCGCCTCATAATCCTTCAGTTTGTCGGGGAAGGCATCACCCACCGCCGTCAGCTGGCAGCGCTCGATTTTGCCTTCTAGAATATTTTGGGCATGTACCTGCCCAATGTTACCTAAACCGGCAATGCCTATTCGTACTATGTCCATGTCGTAAAAAAAGTAAGGGGGGAACTCTTCGGCGAGAGTAAATTCACGGCAAGAACAATTTCATCAGGTGAGGAAACAGGCCAAACAAGACCTCATGCCTCGTCCCACTCTCGGCGAAGGTAATCGACGGATTTCGGCAGCACCTCACTGGCCGGCCCCGAAAGCTTGCGACACTCGACTTCAACAAAACCCGAATACCCGGAATCCTTAAGGGCTCGAACGCCGGGCCTGAAGTTCATCTGGCCCGGCCCTGGTACTACGCGGGTGTTCTCGGCAGTATGGACGTGCCAAATCCATTTTGCCGCTTCCTTAAGAGCGACGGGAACGTTGATTTCCTCCATCTGCATGTGGTAGAAATCAGGAGTTAGCCCAACCGATGGATGATCTACCTGCTCACAAATTTTTGCGGCGTGATTGACGGTTGTCAGGTAATCCGTTTCAAAACTGTTAACAGGCTCGAGAAGCAGATTGAGCCCAAACTTGACCGCTTCTTCTCCAAGTAAGGGCAATTGCTCGACAAGGAGTTTATCCTGCTCATCGACGTCATCGGACGGGAAACGCTGAGGGTTATCCTGAATGAGGACAGGAGGCATATTCACGCTATTTGCACCAAGCTCGCTAGTGAATTCAAACAACTTGAAAAGAGTATCTCGACAAAGCTGCCTTTGGGATTCCATCGGACTGCAAAGTGATCCCTGAAAGCCAAGAGAGACACTCCTCACGGGTATTGGCAGGTCATGAAGGGATGCAATCGTTTCCCCGCCAAATTTTTCACGGAAACGACCAGGGAAGGCGATCCCGTCGAATCCACTCTCAGCCGCAAGCTCGACACGTTCGCTCACGGAATTCCCAGGCAATACTTCCAGTCGAATGGTTAGACGCCCATCTAGGGATCGAGAATTTGGACTCATGGGATGAAGGCTGTTGCTTGAAAAGGGAAATTCAACGTAAATAGGCAACGAAAAACATCGCAGCAGCATATGCAAAAAAGGCTTCCGGAAGGGTTTTCGGTTGCCAAATGAAACCTTTCCGAAAGGAATCAAATCAAGATTCAAATGGATGTCGTCGACTACATAGTTCTCTTTGTCTACTTCGCAGGCATGGCCGGAATTGGGATTTGGGCCATGCGGAGGATAAAGGGACAGGAAGATTATTTCATGGGCGGACGAAAGTTTGGGAAACTGTTCCAGACCTTCGCCGCCTTTGGCGCCGGAACAGGTTCGGCAGACCCCGTAAACACGGCCCGCGGCACGTTCGCCAATGGCATGAGCGGCATGTGGGGGGTCATGTACTGGCTCTTCGTCACACCCCTCTATTGGATAAGCGCCGTATGGTATCGCCGCATGCGTTGCCTCACTCTCGGGGACTGGTTCGTTGAGCGTTACGAGTCCAAACGCATCGGAGTGGCCTACGCTCTCTTCGGTTGCTTCTATTACATGGTGTATGGCGCCATGCTTTTTACGGCGATCGGCAAAGTGGCGGTACCTTTGATGGGGGACACCCTGTTCGGCATGGAAACCGAATACGTACTGGTTCCCCTAGTGGCCGTGGTCGTTACTTTGTATGGTGTACTGGGAGGCATTGCGGCGGCATACTGGACGGATCTCATCCAAGGCATCTGCATCATTCTGCTTTCCGTGCTCCTCATCCCTTTCGGACTTCAAGCCGTGGTGGACAAATTCGGATCGAACGATGATTCCTGGACAGACGGTTTCCGCGTCATGCATGAGCAATTGCCGGCAAGCAACTTCACGATTCTGGGAGGAGACGCCACCAGTGAATTCCCCCTCTACGCCATCGTGGTGATCGTGGTCATGAACATGATAGGCATCGTGTTGACTCCACACTTCATAGTAACAGGCGGGGGAACCGCCAAAAGCGAGCACGACGCTCGCGTCGGATTGGTGACAGGGAACTTCATCAAACGATTTTGCACCATTGGCTGGGTTATCACGGCCCTCATCGTACTCACGCTCTTTTCCTCTCAACCCGAACTGATCGCCGACCCTGACAAGGCATGGGGAACAGCCACCAAGGAGTTGCTCGGGCCCATCGGCATCGGTCTCGTGGGTCTTATGCTGGCCTGCCTGTTGGCCGCCCTCATGAGCAGCGTGGACTGTTACATGCTGGTCTGCTCGGCTCTAGTGGTCCGCAACATCTACGTACCTTTTGTAAACCCCGAGGCAGGCGAAAAGAAATGTCTGTTGCTGGGACGAGTAACCGGTGCCATAGTAGTGCTTGGTTCTGTCGTGATCTCCATCGCCGTGATGGACATGTTTGCCCTTCTCAAGCAAACTTGGATCGTACCCATGACCTTCGCTGCCCTCTTCTGGATGGGCATGTACTGGCGCCGAGCCACGACCAAGGCGGCTTGGATAACCGTGACCTTCTGCCTCGCGAGCTTCTTCGTAATACCCCACCTCATCCCCGCATTGGCGCCCAGTCTGCGAACCGATGAAAGCTTCTCCAAGGTGAACCAAATCGTGGAAACAATCACCATCCGCCTGGCAACGCCCTCGGACATTGCCGCCGGCCGGACTCAAACCATTGGCGAATCCATAACAGACACCAAGAAAACGGGAGGTAAGGCAATCTACTGGAGCGGAGGATTGAAACCCGTGACAAAAGACGCGAAACCCATTTTCGAGGAACTTTCGAGAAACGTAGCGGAAGGAAAAACGAAAATTGCCAAGACTTATGCTGGCCCCATGCGCGGGGAAGGCACCTTCCGCTTCGACATGCTTATTTATGACAAGTTACTGGGAATCGACCTGACCACAGTGAGCAACGCTGCCCTGAAGACGCTGGAATTTCCCTTTAAGATCATCGCTCCTTTCCTCGTGATGATCATTGCCAGCCTGTTGACGCAACCCAATAGCAAGAAAGCCCTCGATCGCCTGTATGTCAGAATGAAGACACCGGTGGAACCAGATTCGAGAAAGGACGAAGTGGAACTTGAAAAAAGCTACGCCGATCCATCTCGGTTCGACCACCAAAAGCTATTTCCCGGCACAGGCCTCGAAGTCCAAAAACCAACCAAGCTCGATTTCCTCGGCTTTCTCCTGTGTTTCGCCAGCTGCTTCGCCATCATCGGACTCGTCCTCTTGGTCGCAGGAATTGGAGCCTAGAAATTTTCCTTTTTCTGCACCTTCTCAAAAAGCTATAAACAAGTGATTCTCCTGCATAAACTATAGATGGCCCTTATGCATGTCTTCCACCACTACTTCCACTACTCCATCCACGCCCACGAGCGAGATCGACAAGTCCTTACCCGCCTGCTAAAAAGGTGTTTCGCTGCCTTAATGAAGACAGCGACGAAAGGTATATCACTCGTTGCAGGATTGTTGGCTTTGGCCAACCTGCCAGTAATGAGCCAAGCGGACGAGGAGGAACGCCATTGGGCCTATGTCGCACCCAAACGCCCATCCCCACCTAAAGTCGCCAATCCCGACTGGTGCAAGCAGCCAATCGACCACTTCGTCCTAGCCGAACTGGAGAGAAGAAAACTGAGACCAAACCCACCTGCCGGTGCCTCCTCCTGGCTTCGCAGGGCAAACTTTGACTTGGTCGGTCTGCCGCCGACCCTAGAGGAACTGGATGCTTTTCTTAAGGACGATTCCCCCAAGGCTCGGGACCGCGTCGTTGAGCGCCTGCTCAAGTCAAGCCATTTTGGAGAGCGGTGGGCCAGACACTGGCTGGATCTGGCACGCTATGGAGATTCCACGGCAATTCACGAGGACGTGATTCGTCCAAGCTGGGCTTGGCGAGACTGGGTGATCCAAGCCTTCAACGAGGACATGCCCTTCGATCGCTTTTCCATCGAGCAGCTTGCCGGAGATCTTCTGCCCAAACCCACCATGCAACAGCGTATCGCCACGGGGTTC
>CAZWTI010000182.1:0-9054 GCA_964637065.1 uncultured Puniceicoccaceae bacterium | reverse complement strand
CTCCAGTGGCGAGATCGCGGTTGTTCAGGTTGGTGTAGACTTCCGCGACAGTTATGTGCGGGGCCTCAAGAACGACTTCCAAGGTTTCCTCGTCTCTCTCCACCTCGTCCACGAACAGGTTGGTCGTGGTGTAGTCGGCGGAAACCCCGTTGACCGCGACGATGGGATTGACTGGCCCGTGACTGACGAAGTCGGTGGCGACGGTGCGAACAGTGCGCAGGTCGACGCTCGCCCCGGCATCCTTGTAGTCCACGATGATGGTCTGCCGAAAATCGTCCGGAGCCCCATCAGGGTTCCGCAGAATGGGAAGCTTGTATGCGAGGGCGGCCAAACCGGGGGACACGTTTCGCTCCACCCACACGGTCGAGACATCTTGGGGCACGGCGGAGGCATAGGGTGCCTCCTGATTGACGGACCCGTCGATGCTGACGATTAGGTTGGCGATCACCTCGGCATCGCTCCGCCCGTCGACGAGCCCCGAGCTGAGGCAGGTCTTCATAATATAGTCCTGCCCGACCTTGTCTCCGTCCCGTTGGGGCCAGGTGACGAAGAGTCGATGACTGGGACCGCTCGTCTTCACCTTGCAGGTCAGGATGCGGAAGTGTCCTTCCTCATCCCCAAGCGACAGGTCGGTTGACGACGAAGCCTCCCTCAAGGCAATGCGCACGGTGGCTTCCTCTCCCCCCGAAGGCACGTTGCGGTAGCTGAACCTCCATTCCTTCGGATAAGTGGCGTCGAGGTTCTGTCGAGATGCGATTTCCTCGGCGTGGGCCCATGCCGTCACCGTTTGGGCATCGCGAACTCCATTGCCATTGATGGCACCAGTCTGGTCGTCGTCGTTGGTGACGTCGCCGTCATCGATGTGGAAGAGCACCTCGGTAACGCTTGGGTCGGTGCGGATGACGAACCCGTATTCAGAACCGAACAACTCTTGAACGACACCCTCTGGATGGACGACCACGCCTTGGGGGCGTTTTGTATCGTAGTAAAAGGTTCGCGAAAAAGTATTGTAGATAGAAGCTTCTCCGAGCCTGTTAAGGAAGGCACGTCCGCGGACGATGTGAAAACCTTCCTTCAGTCCGGTGGCAGTTTCACCATAGTCGTTGTGCGGGTAGTATGTAATGGTTGCAGCGTCGAAATCATCGATCTCGAAAGTCGTAAGCATTTTCTTCTTTAAAGCCACTGCAGGTGCATTCTTTGGGAAAACGCTTGCCGGAGAGATGTCGCCGATCTTGCCGCGCCAAACGCCGATCTTGTACTTCAACACACCCGAGGAGGGTAGGGTAATGGAAGTCTTCCACCAATCCACGGTCGCCTCCTGCCCGGCGGAGTGCGAGAAGACGAAGGGAGCGACCTGCGTCGAGCCTATGCCAACGCCGCCGGCACCCTCCGGGTTGCTCCCATCGGCCACATGGTAGAGACGGGCTTGGTTCACGTCGAGGCGGTTGCCGACCTTGACCCAGACGGTGGCCGTGCCTTCAACCACCTTGAACTGCTTTTCTCCTTGATCGTTATTTTGTTCGGGATCGTGATACACCCACTCGGCGGAGTAATCGGGGTAGAATCTGGCTCCGTCGCCACTTCCGTTGACGGAGGAGAAAGTTCTGCTTGCGACATCCCACAAAAAGGTTTCCGCTCCGAACGAACCGATTACGTTGCGGCCCACGTCACGCGCTGCGAACTTCTCCGGGCCTTGCCGGTCGACGAAATTCATCTGTTCGTAACCGAGGAAGACATCGGTTGACAGAGCGGGTGGATTGTCTCTCCTGCCGTTGCCGTTGACATCGATGCCGCCGTCCAGCTTCAGCATCACGTTCTCTGCCGAACCGTCGGCCCGCACCACGAACTTTATCTTCTTGTCGCCCGTCACCCTTGGGATGCTCGCGAAATAGGAAAAGTCCGTCGTATTGTCATCGGGAAGACCGTAGGGATTGAAGCCGGGATCACCGTCGGAGCCGTCCGTGCGGCGGATCGTCATGGTTTCCACTTCTTTCCCGTCCTGCAGGATGATCAAGGGATGTCCCCCCGCCCGTTCCCACAGATCGGATGCCTCGGGACTCCGCCAGGAAAACACGAAGTAGCCTCCTTGTGGAATGACAACCTCGTGAAGTTTACTAGCGTACTTATAGAAACCACCACCGTATGAGGAATAGTTGTAGAGATACGCATCGTTGTCAGTGCCACCTACGGCTGGGAAGCCCGTGGTGAAGTTGCGAACCTGACCGGAGGCATAGTTGTCGTTGATCATGACGAGCCCGACCGTGCCAGCTCCGTCCGACATGCTAGGGTTCTCCCGCTTATCAACTCGTTCGTAGATGACCACATCGCCGTCGCTCCAGCGACCCACTTGATACCCTCTGGCAAAATGCTCGTGAGCGTATAGCAGGTTGGGGATACGGTTGTCTCCCCATTGCCCAAGGAAGTTGGTATTGGCGTGTCTGGGGAAGGCGCCCCCACTTTCCTTGAGGATACCTGCCTTGTGGTTGCCATCCGAATAGATAATGCCAATCCCGCCGCGGGTCAGGTATAACGCATGCTGAAGTTCACGTCTGGCGGCATAGTCACTGTCGTGACTCTGGGCGTGCATGACCGAAACCTCGGGCGGAAAACCATGCCCGCCTGACGAGTCCAACCCCTGTAAGCTTCCCCAAGGACTGCCCAGTTGGCCGTTGAGATAGTGGCGCAGGTTGTTGTCAAGCAGACGCATACCGGCATTAATGTAACCCTCGACGGAGGGAGGTTCGCCCAAGTGTTCGCCGAACATCATGGCGTCGTCCCGAGGGCGCTCTGTGTCAAATACGGTGTCGCGGTGATTGTCCCAATCGGAAAACCCGCGCGTCAGGTTGAACTGCTCCTGAGACTGCCCAAGGTAACCGTAGGCACTGTGATCGCGGTCTGCCCCGAAGGTGGCGCCAAAGAAGTCGGCGGGGATATGCTTCACAGCGTCGAGCCGAAGACCATCCGCCTTGGTACAGTCGAGAAGCCAACGAACGGCACGGTGAAGATAGTCCTCCACATATTCGGAGTAAAAGGCATCGTTCTGCGAGAGGTATTCGTCCGTGAGACCGTTGTCCTTGCCGAAGCCAACGTAGCTGCCGTTTGCGTCGTAGCAATAGTACTCCGGGTTATACGGGTGACGGAGAAACTTGATTTTGTCCGCCGTGGAACCTTCCCAATCACCGAAGTTGCGATTGGTGGTTCCGGGTTCGGTGGCGATGTCGACGAGGTCGGCCAAACCAAGGTTTTGCACCTGCCACTCACTCCACCACTCGCGAACGTAGTCACACTTTCGATAGTACCCGTCGGTAGTTCGGCGAAGGAGGAAATCATCCGGACGCATTCCGGGGTAGAGATCCGGGGGGGCATGGTCGTTGTAGCCAGGCACGTCGAAGGCCCTGTGGTTCATGATATTGTCAAAGTAAACGCGAAGCCCGAACCTGTGTGCCGTTTCAATCAAACGATGAAGTTCGGCTTCCGTGCCATAGCGTGTGCGGAAGGTGCCCCGCTGATCCTTCCCCCCAAGGTCAAAGGGATCCCACAGGTCATAACCAACCGAGAGCCCTCCGCTCCCCTTGGTAGGTGGAGGTAGCCAAAGCGAGGAGTAACCCACTTCCGCGAGTTCCGGCATCCGTCGCGTGATTTCCACCCAACTCGTGTTGAAGTATTGGAGCATCGCCTCGCCAGTCGCCAAGCTCGAAATAAGCATCGACAAACAAACGGTGACGAGGGTTCGCCACCTGATCGAGATGATGGGCTCTCTATTCAAGATTTATAGACGGTTAGTATGACTGGCGTTCCGCAGGCAAAAGGAATTTCTGTCACCACATGTGCGAGCTAACAAAATACAACCTACACTCCCAGGAAACGATTTGCTTGAGAAAACTGGCAAACTGTACAGAATGCCTTACTTTCTACCATCCATGTTGTGGCATCCTACGGGATTTTGCAACCCTGCGGACCATAACCGCATTCGGCTAACTTGCTCATAATATGACCACCCTTGCCACTCCAACGGTTTTGCCGAAGCCAACCGTCGGTCAACGAAAAGACCTGCAGATCGATCGCTACGAATCAAAATATGTGATTAGGCCCGATCAAGTCCCTATGATTCGCAAGTTCATTCGTCCCTTCGTTCGTGACGACGGGCACGCCACTGGCGAAGTACCTGAATACTTGGTCACCACACTCCAGCTTGATTCCCACAATGCCGGTCTCCACTATGCCAAGGAACGCAAGGCCAAATCTCGCTTCAAGTTGCGCATACGCACCTACGGGAAGGACGGGGATGCTCCCTACTTTCTGGAAATCAAGCGGAAGGTGAACACCATGATCCTCAAGAGCCGGGCCACGCTGAAGCCTGAGGACTATTCACATGACAACCTTGTACGACCTACAACCCTTGTCTCATTCGCCAACGAAGCCGAGACCATGAATTATCTCGAATTCGTCCGCCTCGTGCGTGAGATAGGCGCAAGACCATTTATATATGTCCGCTATGTCCGTGAATCTTACAAGGGAGCAAGCGAGCGTTACGCCCGAGTGACCATCGATCGCCGCCTGAGCTATCGGCCCGCAAGAGAGTCGTGGGAATTTCCTCTCCAAGTAAAGCGTTGGTATTCAATGGACACACAAACCGCCCTTAGGCGCGAATACCCCGGTCATATCCTCGAACTGAAAGCTGAAGCCGAATTTCCCGAATGGATGGCAGAGCTGGTGGAGCGTTTTGACCTCGTGAACACTGGTTTTTGCAAGTATTCAGCGGCAATGAGACTGGAATCTCTGTTCCGAGGCGCCGCTTATTCCGATGTCTCGGAAAACTGTTCCTACGAAGATGGAAGCGATTTTTAACGCCTTGGGGCCCGCCCGGGCGTTTAGCCCGTTGCAGATTCTCTTTTCACTCCTCCTGAGCTTCTTCATGTCCTTGTTGCTGGCCGCCGTTTATCGACACACGCATGCGGGCTTTTCTTACTCGCGTTCCTTTGTACAGACCATCTCCCTTGCGGCCATCGTGGCCTGCATTATGATAATTGCTATCGGAAACAATCTCGCACGTGGCCTCGGCATACTTGGCGCCTTGGCCCTCATACGTTTCCGCACGCCCATCCGCGACCCTCGCGACATAATTTTCCTTTTCGCCAGTCTAGCCACTGGCATCGCCACAGGCGCACAGGTTCTGGACATCGCCATTCTCGGACCAGTCTTCTTCTGTTTCGCCGTTCTCTTCCTGCACTACTCGCCCTTCGCTTCACGCCGCTCCTTCGAGGGCCTGCTACGCTTCATCCTGCCCAAGGGAGAATCCGGCGAAATCCTCACCCGCGAGGTTTTCGAGCGCCATACTGCATCCGTCAATATGGTCGCCATGCGCGAAGCAATCCAAGGCGAGGCAATCGAGTACTCCTACCACATCCGCCTCCTCGACCCATCCGGTAAACCCGATTTCATTGCCGATCTCGAGGCCATCAAGGGAATCGACGACGTTAGTATTGTTATGCAACGCTCCACCGTTGAAATCTGAGCCATGTCTGACGAGCAATCGACCTCCACATCGCTTAAACCAGCCCCAAAACGCCACCGTGGTAGTGGTCTTGGGCCTATCGGCAGGAAATGGCCATTTTTCGTTTGGCTTCTTTTCATTCCCACTCTTCTGGCCCTCTACGAATATGGCGGTGGCTACTACGAACTGAATGGTACCGTCGAATTCGATTTTGAAGCCGTCTCCAGCCGTGAAGTCGGACGGGTGGAAGACGTAAAGGTAGCCATAGGCCAAAAGGTAATGCGCGGAGATCTCCTCGTCGTCCTCGATACAAGTCTCATCGACAAGGAAATCGCCTCCATTAAGGAGGAACTCGAACTCGATCGTCTCGATCGCGACCGTCGCTTCTCTACAGCCGTTCAACGTCTCCGCGTAGACGTCAGCGAACTGCTCATGAACCAAGCATCAGATACCGCCGAACTGACCATCTTCTCCCGTCAGCTCGAACGGCTGAAGGGCTTGCTAGACCGAGGGCTTGTAGATCGGGAAATCGTGGGCGACCTCGAAGCCAAGATCGCCGTCCTTGAGAAGCGTGGCAACATGCAACCGGAGCTCATCGCCAAGCTGAAGGCCGATCTCTCGGATTCCGTCGCTCGGCTTTCCCAAGTCCACCAAAACGAACGACCCGGCAACAGTCGTCTTGCACTTCTCGAACAACGGCGCACACACTGCTTCCTCAAGGCCGCCAACGACGGCGTCGTGGCCGAAATCTCCTACCAAAGGGGAGAAAACATCCCCGTAGGGGAACCTATCGTTCGCCTCATCATAAAGGAGTTCGACTCTTTGTCCGGTGATGAGGTAAAGCGCGTCATGGGCTTTCAGCCCGAACGTTTTACTCACCTCCAGCCTGCCATCGGCGACGAACTCGTGGTATACCCCGAAACCAAGCCCACCGCCCGCATCCGCATGGAGGTCATCTCGGTCACCCCACACGTTCTCAACTTCCCCGGACGAGTCCGCAACGCTCCCAACCGCATGGCCCGGGGACGCAATGTTCAGCTTCGCACCATCCCCGGGCAAGACCACGATGCACTCGTGCCCGGCGAGTGGGTCATCATCGAGACCTCATCCGAAGGTTTTTTTGGCTTCCTTCGAGGTTCCTGAAACTTCACATGAAAGACCTTGTTCAAGTAGCGTTCTTCGCCTACAGCTTGTTTTCCCCCTGCTTCACAATCGCCCAAGGACAGGACATCAACGCAACCCGAGACCTGTCCCTTGCCCAAGCTCTAGAATTGGTCCAGGGAAATGCCGAAAATCTCGATGTTCCCCGCAGTCGGATTGAATCAGCGCGTGCCCGTCTCCATGCCGTTGGTTCTCTTCCTACACCCGAACTTCGTCTACGCCACGACGATGGCCGCCTTTCAGGAGAATCCAGCCAAGAATATGCACTCCGATTGCGCCTCAACAACCCATGGGAAATTAGGGCAATCCGTGAAGAAGGCCAATCACGGGTCGAAGTTGCCCGCATCCAACTCAAACTGGCAGAACACCTACTGGCCAAAAAAGTAAGGCTCCTGTATTTTGAAACTCTCTATCTACAACGCAACGCCACTTTATCCCACGAAATCTCAGAGGCCCAAATGGCCATCAGTTCCGCTCTCGACAAACTTGTTGCAGCTAGACAACTCACCCTTACTAAAGCTCTAGAAAGCCGACTCGACGCTTCTGAGACTCAAGCCGAAGCCGCGGAAAACGAACGGGCATATGAACATTCGATCTCCACACTTCGTGCCTATCTTGACTTCCCCGATCACCAATCCTTGAAACTTGTCACCTCTTTTTCCAAACCAGACGCAAATGCCTCCGCACTCAACCTCGAGACCCTTTTCGCCAGTGCCACTTCAGGACGCACGGAACTCCTTTCTCTCAAACATGAAGCCAACGCCGCCCGTGCCCGCGTCCGCCAAGCCGAGGCACGCCGCATCCCTTGGTTTTCTTTTCTGCAAAGCGGACTCGAGCATAATCGACGACTCTCATCCGATTCAGATCAGTGGGGTATCCTCATCGGCATCGAAATTCCATTATGGGGCCATAGGGCTGATTTTAAGGCTGCCAACGCCGAGCTAAAAGAAAACCTAGCCATCCAACGCCTTGCACACCGTGACCTCCGTCTTGCCCTCGCTAATGCGATGCGGGATTACAACTCCTCCTCGCAACGACTCGCGAAGCAGGAAATTTCTTCTGCCAACCTCGAGCTCGAGATTGTCCCTGCCCTCGAGGAAAACGCCGACGGACAAGGCATCGATCCCGTCTCGCGGAACCGTCTCAAAATCGGACTCCTCAAAGCCCAACACGATCTTCTCAAAGCACGCCACCAATTCCAATCTGCCCGTATCGCTCTTGAAGATGTCCTCGGTCAATCCCTCGATATAAAGAAGAGTAACTAACTGACTACGCCTCAGGCCCGCTCTTCCCAGTCGTAGGCTACGCGCGAATTACGCCAAAAAAACTTTTCAGCATGTACAGGAGATTTGTCGGCAAGGTATTGTCTCAGGACATCTAGGACCATCGTATAAGGAGCTATGCGATCGCTCACGGGCCAGTTGCTGCCATACACCAGACGATTTGGCCCAATGGTTTTCCACAGATAGTCTAGCCCTGCCCTGTAAGTCTCCGCAACTTGCAAGTCGTCGGACACTTTACGAACTATATTGGAAACCTTCGCAAAGACATTGGGCCATGTCGCGAGATCTTCCAAGGCCCCTTCCGAGGCATCCCGGATTGAGGCTTTCACGGATGCGTCGCAAGGCAAATGGTTGATGACGAGCCGCAAAGCGGGAACGGTCTCTGCCAACTTCAAGACATCAGGCAAAAGGGCGGGACCAGCCAACATGTCTAGGCACAGACCTTGATCAGCGACAAACCGTAAATCATCCCAATAAGCAGGCGGGGCATTTTGGAGTTCCTCGGCCCGAATGCGAATGCCAAGGAAAAGAGGGTCTTTAGAAAAAAGTTCAAGGTTTCCACGAAACTCAAGATCACCCACCTGCAAATTCCCAACCACTCCGAGAATGGATTGGTTGTCCTTGGCAAGATCAAGAAGCCATTGATTGTCTTCCACTAGTGGAGAAGCTTCGACCACAACGACTTCCCGTACACCCATAGGACCACCGACCTGTAAAAAATCCTGTGGCAGGACGGTTCGGTAAAGAAGTTCGTCCTTTTCGCTCGGCCAAGGAACGCCACCTTCTCGTGTAGGATCATAGAAATGTACGTGGGTATCGACGTAACGAGACACCCAAGCCTTAGCCGGGTAAGTTTTTTCTAGATGGGGCTCCTCCCAACGTTTGTTACAACCTGAAAAGGCAAAAGTGCTTGCCCCAGCAGAAAGAAATGCTCGCCGCCCTAAATCTGCTGATGAGCCCATAGTGCGCCGCAAACCGTGTAAGGATGTGTCAGGCTGGATGATGGATGGCTCATAAACTGATTTGGAAAGTATCTACAACCTGTGTGTTAACGTAAAACCGGCAAGTGCGTTCCTTGAAGGTTCGGATAAAATGGAGTTAAGCGGGAAGTTGACA
>CAZWTI010000181.1:0-8393 GCA_964637065.1 uncultured Puniceicoccaceae bacterium | reverse complement strand
CCTTCTTTCTTGGTGGTGATTGTCGATCCCGCGATCGACACGATGCCGGAGTCGTTGCTGTCGAACGTGAAACTGGTGAGGCCGGAACTGGACGTTACCTGCAATTGGGTCGTTTCCCCGACACGCATGTCGGAAAGCGGTTGAAACACTAAATCTTGTTCGCCACCAAAAGTCGACAAGACGATCTTATGTGGATGATTGCTCGGCAACTGATCGGTCAATCCCCACTTATGTGCGAGATATCCCTCTATTTTCTGTAGGGTTTGAAGTGGTAGGATATTTTCGTAGATGACCACTTCGGCGATGTCGCCGACCAAGTCGTTGCCGATCTTGTTGAAGGCGCCGAATGGTTGAGGTTCGTTAGTAAAGCCTTTGTCGACGCCGTCAACGAACAGCCGATATGAATTGGCTTCGCCTTGCCAGGCAACCACTCTGAAGGAGGAACTCGGGAGCGTCGAGTCAACCAATCCGGTTCCACCGTCGCGTTGCAAGGCAACGTTTCCGTTGGAGGCAGTAGTGATGACGTTGCCCCCGAAAAGTTTGGTTTGCGCGTTCGGACCCGTTTGCCTGAAGACGGCAAATATCGTCTTGGCCCCTTGTACGGAAGGAATGTCTAGTGTACTCGAGCTGTTTGGAAACTTGATTGTACCCTTTTGATTTAGGGTGAGCGAATTATTGAAGTATTGCGGCGCGATTGCCGGCGTTCCCTGGATGGCGTTGCGATTGTTCCCCGAACCGTCGCTCCACTGGTAGAAGGTCGAACCGTCGACAATAACATCCGGAGCGGAATCCGCATTCACGTTGTGTCCGTCTAGCCAAAGGGCCATGCCCGGAATCGACTCCTTGAACAATTTGTAATAGCCCACCGACAAGACTTGGCTGGCGTCGGGCGCGGAGTTATATGAGTTGTCGCCTGCCTGGGAAGCAGTGATCGTAGTCGTGCCGGAAGAACGTATCTTGATTAATTGTTGACCGGACGAGGTGCTCTCGACGGATGCAACCATGGAATCTGAACTGAAGTAGGTGATCGGCAGACCCGAACCGGCCTTCGCTCCCGGATCAAAATTAAAGTCGCCCATGGACTTGTTGGGTATCGGGTCAAAAGCGATGACTTGGTCAAGTTTACCGACGTTCAAGTGTGTCTCGACGCTCACGGCGGGAGCGTGACTTGAATCCCCGGGTTGTTGAGCGGTTATGGTTGCGGTTCCCGCTCCCTTCACGCGAATTCTGTTGAAGTCGCCCAAGCCGGAACCGTAAATCGTTGAGATGATGCTCGAATTAAGGTCGGCTGCATAGAATCGAACGTCGTCCAGAACTCCGCTGAAGTAAGAGGTTCCGTCTGAACCGAGTTTTACAAAGCTAGTCGCATTAGTATTGATGGGCGTGGTTCCACTGCCCGTGGCTTTCTCGACGCCGTCGACGTAGAGTTTCGTATCAGACGCCACGCCATCTTCCGGAACGGTTACGGCCAAGTGATGCCAGTTGCCGTCGGTCAAGCCCGTTCCCCCGGTTAATACAGTCCCGCCAAAGTCCGCGCTCACGGCGCCTCCGGGCAGGGAAACCTTCAATAGCGTGCCGGTGCCTGAGGCGCCGTATGAAAGGATATTGCGGTTGTCTACTGTAGTCTTGAACCACAAGGCAACGGTTCGTTGAGTTCTTCCTGCAATTCCCGTGTAGCCGGGTATCAGAACGTGGTCGTTGATGCCGTCGAGGGCGATGGCGTTGCCGAACTTGCCGCCGGCCCAGGAAGTTGATCCGTTGGTTCCTTGCAAGAAGCCCTTGTGCGAATTCGGTCCCTGCCCGGATGCGTCATTTACGTCGATGCCCGCGCTCGCGTCCATTTTCCACCAAGTCTCCAAGTTTCCCTGGAGAGTGACCGCGGGTTCGGCCACGGACGGATTGCTTATGGCATAGATTACGGGCAGGCCGGAAGAGGCGGTTGCGTTGAGGTCGACGAACTGGTTGATTGCGGCGTTGGACAAGTCCTGTCCCCAGGCAATGGCTTGTTCGGTCTTGTTGCTGACGATCATGGCGCCGTCCACGTAGGTGATGAAATACTTGTCGGATGTGGTCGTTGCGGATATTGGGTAAATGCCCTCGGGGCTGGTGTTGTTGGCTTCGGTGTTCAAGGCGACGGATGATGTGAGCGCTGCGGTTATGTTGTCGTCATTGATGAAGCCCGACGCCTTGAAGGTCAGGGGTGGATTGGGCTGACCAACGTTCCGAATCTTGTCGTCGACCGAAATTGTCAGCGAGGCCTTTGAGATAGTGATGCTGCGCGTCTTGGGGACAGCGCCGTACATAGACTGCGTAGCGCCTGCATAAGCCGTCACCTCGACGGTTCCTGCGCTTTTGACTATGGCGGAATTGCCAAGGATCGAACCCATGAAATCTCCCGATCCGCCGCCGAAGAGCTGGGTTACGTCCGATCCGGTCAAGGTTTTGTCGTAGATGCGGAGGTCGTCAAAAAGTCCTTCGAAGGAATAGTTTCCATTGGCGTGAGACTTGCCCAACTTCAGTGATTTTCCTCCTGCTGCCACGGAGGCAATGGGGGCGGAACCTCGGGAAGTGCCGTCTGAGAAAACTGCGACGTTCGTATCATTAAAGACAAAGACCAAGTGATGCCAGTTGTTGGCCTTCCATGAGCTCGTGACGTCAATGAATGCTCCGGCGCCGGAAGAACCTCTCGCGATGGACTGCATGTCGTTGTTGCTTCCTGTGTACAAGGCCCATCCGTCCGAAGAACTGATGCTGGTCTTGTTGTCGAGGACGTACTTGGAGTTGTTGGGTTGCGAGGCTCTGCTCCACTTGGCCCAGAGTGAAACCGAAAACTTTTTGCCCAAGTCTCCCGATCCCATTCCGAAGTCAACGTAGTCGTCGATTCCGTCAAGTTGAACCGCGTTCCCGAACTTGCCTTGGGCGAAAGTTGCGCCGCTTAAGAGGTTGCCGTCATGGTTCCCGCGGTCGGCAGTGGCAATGGAACCATTTGCCTCGTCGAAGTCCCAGTAGCGGGCCAAACCTTCTTCCAGCGAAGGTTGGATTAAGGCAGTGCCGTTGATTTCAAGGATGTCGGGATTGCTGGAGGAATAGGTGACGGCGCCACCCATGGCGTTGGCGGAAAGAGTTATCGGGGCAGTTCCATATGAATTGCCTGCCAGAATCTGGTCCCACGTAATGATACGAGTACCCTTCTGTATGCGGAAGAAGAAGTTTCTTGAATCGGATCCCGATGAGTTGCTTGCCGAAATGGTGCAGTTGAAATCACCTTCCTTGTTCGGTGCGCCGGTGATTTCTCCAGTCGAAGTGTTCAGGGTGAGGCCATTGTCCGACAAGACGGATCCGACTGAGAAGGAGGTCGGGCCGCGGGTGGTCTGGACTTGGTAGGTGAAGGGACTGCCTACGTAGCCGACTATGCCGGAGTAGGTGTTGCTGTCCCCTCCATTGGCATAAATGGCGGCAATGTCGGCATCGGAAAGCCCCGTGTCGTAGATGCGGACGTCGTCCATCTGCCCTTGGAAAAATCGGTTGGAGAAGTCCGTCCCGATGCGAACGTCTTGCGAGGATGTCGTGTTGATTGTTTCATCGCTGGAGTAACTGTTTCCATCATAAACGCCGTCCACGTACAGCCTGACTTGATTGACGTTCGTTGCGCCAACGGGCAGCACGGCGGCGACGTGATGCCAAATATCGTCATCCACGGGCGTGTTGCCGACGACGGCCCCTCCATTTACTTCCACGCGTATTGCTCCGCTTGTGCCGTTGGTGGTTTGTACGCGGAACGTCCACTTTCGTCCCGCGCTGTTGGTTCCCCAATTCAGGATATTGGCGTCCGGTTTGCTGGTCTTTATCCAGGCGCTCACGGTTCTTGGAGAAGAGCCTGTGATGCCCTTGTAGTTGGAGGTGATGAGGTGATCGTTCGTTCCGTCGAACTGTATGCCTTTCCCCGCCTTGCCGTCGACCCAAGTGGGACCATTGATCAAAGCGCCGTTCTTTTTCGCCGTTCCCGTGTCCATTGTCACGGCGCCGTCGCCCTCGTCCAGTTTCCAATGGTTGACCAAATTGTCGCCCTATACGATGGAGACGCCGGCAATTCCTGCAGGTAGGCTATGACTTCCTGGAGTCACGACGGGAGTGTTGTCGAAGATGGGTGGAAGTTCCTTGTACGGATGATTCGGAGTCAGGGAACCGGCGCTGCCCCACTTGTGGGCCAGATAACCTTCAAGTTGCTGATCTTCATCGTAGGAAAGTTCACGTTCGAAAATCAGGACCTCGCCGAGGTCGCCGGAAAAGTCGTAACTGAGGCTGGCTCCATCCTTGCCAATCTTGAGGTTTGCCAAGGTCTGGCCTGAGGATGCCGAGTATTTGCTGGTTTGCGTGGAATAAGTGGCATTTCCTTCTCCTGCCGAAAGACTCCAGCCCACTTCGTCCAGCAGGTACGCTCCGACGTCTCCGCCTTCGACGTCACGCTTGGAAACGACGTAGGCGCTTACTGCCCCGGGTGTCGCGCGAAGGGAGCCGTTGACAAAGAAATGATCTCCGGTTCCGGATAGACGAACCGCGCCTTTGCCGGAGAACTGGTTGGTTTTGTAGACGGGATTGCTTGCGCCGAAGACCTGCTTGTCACTATTGGACTTGTCGTCCCACGAGGATAGCGCGGCGCCGTCGGGCAAGGTGTCATCGACGCCGTCGCCGTTGACGTCGGAAGCGTCGAGCCAGAGAACGAGGCCCGGCAAGCTGTCCTTGGTGAGAATGCGGTTGGCGGGAACGAAGGTTTCCACCGGCATCCAGACCTCGCCTCCCGAGTTGGAAACCTTGGCGCCGTAGTAGTAGGTCGCGCCCTTTGTCAACCCCGTGAGATCGAGAGACACCAGGCCGAGGCCATGGGGGCCGGCGACCGTTTGGTTGTTGTCCCAATTCGCGGCGACGTCACTTCCGTTGTTGTCACCCCAATAGAACGTCACCGTTGCCTTTTCACCACCTTGTGTGATTTCCTGGTCGTGAGGGTTGAGCGCGGAAATATTCCAGGGGTGAGTAGCCGGGAAGGCCCCCGTGAGACCGTACTTGCGGGCAAGATAACCCTCCACCTTCATGAGGTCCTCGTCGTTCAGTTCGCCCTGATACATTATGAACTCGGCGACCTGACACTTTGAGGACTCTTGGTTGGCATTGTTCATGGCTCCGAAGGAAAGGTTCTGGGGCATGAACCAATCATTGTTGGAGCCTCTTTTGTTTCCTCCCGAATAAGTGCCTTCGGTCCCATCCGTCCAGACGGAGCATGAAGGATCGGCGGAAGCGGCTTTTCCTTCGTGCCTGGCTACGAAGACGTGGAAGTTGGTGTCCGCGGACGTGCCCTGCCATACCCAACCGTCGAAGTGATAACGACTAATCATATTTCCATGATGGCCGAACAACCAGTTGCCGCCGTTGGAGGTGATTACACGTTCGTTGTCGCCTCCGGTGTAACGGGAGACCCCGAACGCAGTGTAACCCTGTTGACGCCAGTCGGCTGCATTGTTTTGACGGAAGTTGTAGCTCGTGCGAAGGCGATCGTTGCCGTCGAAGGTTACGACGGGACGGTTGTTGGCCTTTGGTTCGACGGCCTTGAATTTCGGGTCGCCGTCCATGTTCGGCATGTTCCTGCCGTTGCCCGAGGAATCCGGCCAGTTGTCGACGAGCGCATCGTCGGCCAGACCAAGAGCGGAAGCGTCCAGCCAAATACCCATGTTTGGATGCGAACTTGGCGTGAGTGTTCCCGACTTGACGTAGCTTATCCCGCCGATGGAGGTGATCCTCGCGTTGATGGTGGCGGCGCTCTCGGTGAGGTTGCTGGCGGCTTTGGAGACAACGGCGGGAGCTCCGATCGTCACGAACTCGCCAGCGGAGCCTGAATAAGCGATTCCACCGCCGTTGACGGCCTTGAAACGATAAAAGTAGCGTGTGCCGGGCGTGAGGCCTGCAACGGATTGCGAAAGGACACCGACGTCCTGAGCTCCGGATATGGTGACGTTGTTGTCCCAATTGAGCGGTTGGGCAGCAAAGAAGTTGGAATTCACCTCCGTGGGGGTCAGGACGTGATTGCGGTAAACGCGCATAAGGGTGACTTGGCCGTCGAAGGACTCGGTATCCGACTGGTCGGCTCCAATACCGCCCATGTTGGCCTCTCCCAGGGTGCCGAGGGCGGCTCCGTCGTTGCCCGACCAGTCGCTCCCTGCGGGCGTGCCGGAACCGACGAGTGAACCGTTTACGTACAATTGAAGAACGCCAGCGGATACGTCGTACGTGACCACAGCCTGGATAAACTCGCTTGTTGCCGAGGCAAGAAGCCGGCCGGCCGGGTCCGTACTCAGGTCGTAGGCGACGTCGTCGCTTCCGGGGGCCTTTCGGGCTTTAAGCTCGTTGTTGCTCAAGAAGAGGCCCAAACCCGTTCCGCCGCCGGACTCGAATATGACTTGGCCGTTGGCGGGCGTGGGAGAAAGGTTGTCCGGCTTGAACCAGACTTCTATGCTGACTCTTTCGTCGGACCAGTCGCCGGGAGCTTCGCCAAAAGATCGGGCGGTATCGGCTTCCATAAGCAAGGCGCCGGCTTCGTTCCCGGTCGAGCCACCGGGGAAATCGTAGGCATGAGTGAAATTGGTGAGAGCGCTTGAATACGCAACCCGGGTGACGGCGGGGGAATCGTCGAGCTGGAAGTCGAATCCGGCCGTTCCCACGGTATCTTCCCAGCGGGCGTTCCCGTTGGTGTCTTGGGCGGCGTCGACCTGAAAGTCGAAACCCGGAGTGACGGCGGCGGCGGGATCGTAGTCCTCGTCCCCGTAAAAGAGCGTCACCGCGGGTTTGTCGGTTCCGTCATAGGACAAGAGGTTCCCAGCTATGGTGACGCCCGTGGTGGTGATTCCACTTGCCGGGGCGGTAGTCACGATGGGCGGGCCGAGTACCGACTTCGTCGTGAAATTATGATCGGCGCTCCAGTCGTCGCCCGCGGAATTTTCCGCGCGGGCGCGAACGAAGTAATTGGTGCCGGTGACCATGCCCGTAAGCGAGGTTGAGAAATCTCCCGTCCACTGGGTTCCGACGTCCACCGTGACGTTGGCGTCCCAGGTGCCCTTGGGCGCGTTGGATTTATGTGGATGATTGCTTGGCAGGCTTCCTTCCAAGCCCCACTTGTGGGCCAGGTAGCCCTCGATTGTGTGGCGGCGGGCAGAGGAAGTCAGCACGATGACTTCCGCAATCTCGCCGGTCCAAGTGGGCTCGTTGGTGGTTATGGTCGAGCTCGTCAGTTCGAAACCGTTGAGATCCATGTGTCCGCCGCCGCCGCCGGTCATCTTGAGCACGAAATCTCCCCCGTCGATGGTAAAGGGAATTGTCATCGTCGCAATTTCCGAAGGAGTTCTCGACATCGCTTTTTCCTGAATTGAACCGAGAGAATGATCCGTCCTCGTCTGATCCGTGATGGTGGCGGAGAAGGTTACCGTAGCGACGTTTGCGTTGTGGTGATAGGTTTTGAGCTCGTAGCTCCCCGGCTTCAAGTCACCCAAGGTCAATGTCATGGTGCCGAAGGAGTTTCGCAAGGCCATGTCGGACAGCAAGTCGCTTTGCGATTGATAGGGACCTCCGGTAATTGAATTGTAGTCCCTCCAGTGGGTTTGTCCCTGCATGGTCACATCTATCGTGCCGTCGGTGGACTCGGAATTGGCGTAGGTTTGGGTTTGGGCGTTTCCATTGTCGGGGCTGTTGGCGCCCCATGGGTCAAAGCCTTCGAAGCCGGCTTGCAGGGGATTCGTGTCGTTCCGACCGAAATCCACCTTGAGGACGGTTTCGTACCTCTTCAAACCGATACGATCGATCTTGAAGTTTCCGCTGGCGCTGCCGGAAGTCAGGCTTTCGCTTCCATTGATGCGAAGGGTGGCGTTGCCCGGGCTGACGCTGAATTCGTGCAATTGATAAGCCGAATCGACGTAAGCCGCAGCCGAGGAATCATTGAAGATTTCACTTCCCACCGTCCACCACAACCTTCGCCCCGATCCCGAATCAAAAAACAAAGACCTTGCGTCGTCGTTGTTGGAGAACAGATAACCATGTCCCTTCAGGACGACGAAGGCATTCAGGTTCGTTTCGCTGATGTCTTGAGACAGACTGAACCCGTCGTTCGTTCCGTCAAAAGTGAGAACGTTTGCTCCATTTTGAACATTGGCTCCTGTAGTCGGTTGATTAGAGCCTGTCGATTGAGTGGCATGGTTGTCGTTGCCGCTCTTGTCGCTCCATTGGCTGACCGCATCGGAGGAATGCGTGATGGTGGAGGAATCGCTTGCGTCCAGCCAGAGCTTGAGCCCGGAAAGCTCCGTGGGGGAATTGAAGGGGATGGCCGTGCCGTAGAAGACGGTCAGTTCGGGGTT
>CAZWTI010000180.1:0-9876 GCA_964637065.1 uncultured Puniceicoccaceae bacterium | reverse complement strand
CGTCCACCACCGTAGAGGTGTTCCAACTTGAAGAGCAGCTTGGAGCCGGGAGCTGGTTCAACGGGCTTTTTCAAGTCCATCGTGGCCCAATGGGGCTTGCTGAACTCGGAGGCGATGGCCCAGGCGCTGCGAAGGACGCGTTTGCCGTCGATCAGGCCCTTGGCTGAAAAATTGCCCTGTGAATAGTCGACCTTGGCGCGTATGAGCTTGAGCGGGACGGCTTTCATTCCCGGTTCCAACAGGGAAACAGTGACCTCGGTGAGCACGAAGTTGGGGTTCGCGTTGGTCCGGTTGCGGCCCGGGCCCTTGCTCGGCAAACTGTCATGGAGCAAGGTTTCGAGGCGGACCGAGGCCAGCTTGCCTTGCGGGGCCGCGGTCTCTATCTCGTAAATCGACTTTTCTCCTGATTTCCCGCCCGCCAGCAAACTATTGTCGTCCAAGAGTGTGAAAGGTTCCTTGCCACTCGACTTCCACCGGGTCGGCTTGAGCACGGTCCATATGGGCGCGGGATTCTCTTTGCCCAGTTTCTTGCGTTCGACAGCTAGCCAGTCCTCGAATTTCGCCTCGAAAGTCTTTTGGGCCGCCTCGAGCTCCTTCTCCTTGGCCTGCAGGGCGGCCTCAGCAGCCTGTCTTTGAGGTTTTTGGGCTTTGTCGGAGGGCAAGTCCATGGTGGGCCCCCAAAAGTTGAAGGTGACCCCTCCCCCGCCCTTCACCTCAATCGGCGTATTGTTGAAGAAGGCGAAGAGCTGGTAGTACTCCCCTTGGGAAACGGGATCGTACTTGTGGTTATGGCACTGGGCGCATTCCATGGTGGTTCCCAGCCAAGTGGTGCCGGTGGCGTTCACCCGGTCGACTACTTGGTTGACGCGGTTTTCCTCGGGATGCACCCCAGCCTCCACATTGCAGGTGGGCGTGCGGTGAAACCCGGTGGCCACCTTTTGGGAGAAAGTCGCCTCGGGCAGTATATCACCCGCGATTTGCTCGATGGTGAACTGGTCGAACGGCATGTCGGCGTTCATTGCCTCGATCACCCAGTCACGGTAGGCCCAGCTGTCGCGCAACTGGTCGGCCTGGAAACCGTTGGAGTCGGCATAGCGTGCCAGGTCGAGCCACTGGCGGGCCCAATGCTCGCCGTAACGGGGCGACTTTTGCAAGGCGTCCACCACCTTTTCGCGGGCGTTTTCCGAATCGTCGCCCAGAAAAGCGTCGAGTTGTTCCACCGTGGGCGGCAAGCCGAGCAGATCGAGGCTCACGCGGCGAAGCCAACGGGCCTTGTCGGCGGGTTCGGAAAAGCTCAGACCGCGCTCCTCAAGACGGTACAAAGTGAAGCGGTCAATAGGGTTGCCAACGAGCTTCTGGGCCTTGACGGCGGGCAAGACAGGTCGGCTAGGTGACACATAGGCCCAGTGCTTGGCGTATTTGCCGTCCTTCTGTATCCAACGACGCAGGGTGTCGACTTGGGTTGCGGTCAGGCGCGTGCCCTTTGGGGGCATGCGATCCTCGCCGTAATCAGTCACCCGACGAATCATTTCACTTTGGTTGGGCTTACCAGAGACTATTGCTGGACGACCGGATTTTCCACCCCTTGATGCGAATTCCTCGAAATCAAGACGCAGCTTGCTCTTTTGCTGGTCCAAACCGTGGCACTGGAAGCAATGCTCGGACAAAATGGGACGCACCTCATGATTAAAATCGATGCCAAAAGCCAAATTCCCACTCAAAAGAGCGGCCCCAAACACACAATGAGAAGCGAACCGAATCACACCATCCAACATAATGAGCAAAGCATCCAAATCCAGCGCAAAAAAGCGTGCAAGTGGAGATTCAATAAGCCTCAACCCTATTTTGAGACGGTCATGGAGTGCCAACCGTCCTTGCGTCGAAGACGAATCTTCGCTCCAAAGGTATCGGAAAGGTTGGCTGCATTGAGGATTTCCTCCTTGGGACCGGAAGCAACTACCTCACCTTCACGCAGTAGCAGGGCATGAGTGAAGGATGGCGTTATTTCCTCCACATGATGGGTGACGAGGATAAGCGAAGGGCTTCTCGGGCGCAAAGCGTTCTCTTCCATGAAGGCAAGATATCCCGCCCGAGCGACGGGATCGAGTCCGGCGCAAGGTTCATCTAGAAACAACACCTTTGGCTTGGCCATAAGAGCTCGCCCGAAGAGAAGTTTCTGCCTTTCCCCCTGAGAGGCCTGCCGCCAATATCGTTTCTCCAGAGAAGCACAGCCAAGACGCCGAAGAATGCGACGTGCCGCCCGCTGTTCCTTGGGGTCTGTCTCGCCCCAGAAATTAATCATAGCTCGAGCCCCACTCACGACGACATCGAGTCCGGGTTCTCTCGGCTCGATCATGCGGTTGACCTCGCTGCCGACGTAACCGATGCCCGCCTTCACCTCGTTCCAATCGTCTTCGCCGAACTCACATCCAAATGCGAAAAGCCTCCCGCCCGTAGGTGTCATGAAGGCGTTGAACACGTTCAACAGGGTACTTTTGCCGGAACCATTGGCCCCGATTAAAACCCAGTGTTCACCTTTTTGGACAGACCAGTCGAGATCACGCAGGATCATGCCGTCACGCTCGACGGAAAGCCCGCTTGCCCCGAGCCAAAAGTCCTTACCTTGCTTCAATTCGATCCTTCCGCTGTATCTGATCTCAGTACGACGTTGGTCAAACCGTTGGAGCGCAACTCGCTGTCGTAGCGAACCTCCAACTCCCGCCTTTTTCGATCTCGTTCCTCTGGAGTAATGGTAGTCTCGTCAATACCCCTCAAGGCGAATTCGGCCTTCATGTCCCGATCAGCAAGACGAATGATCAACTCGTCCCAAAAGCAATCGTCGACGTAATCATCGTGAATTCGGACGATGGTTTCACTGCGATCTTTTGCCCATTTGCGAACGAATTGACCGCTGGAAACATCTCTCCGCAGGAGATCCCGACAACCGGCATCCTCAAGGCAGGAAAAGAGTTTCTGTTCCAGCTCAAAGTAAGGTTGCCGACTCGCTTCCTGCCCACGACCATAGGCGTCTAGCACCATGCCCGCCAAGGTAAGAATGTCCACAAGCCTACGGTACTCTTCCTCTGAAAAATCGATCTTCATGCACTAGCCGCCTTAAAGGTGGATGAACTCAGGCACCAAGCCCGATAATTAATTGCCGACAGCAATACCTCGACAGCGAAGGCGTCTTTCAACCCGGGGGAGGCCCAAAACCTCGCCTACCGCCGCGATCACTTGGTCGACGTCCGTCTCCGGATGCGCCTTGCTCCTGCCGCTCGATGATGCGATTGACGTCCTTGACCACCTCGGCTCGCCTCTTTTCATCCGTGATGGACTCGGCCCAAGTCAGGGCATTCTGTGGATCCTTCGTGGCCACGGTTCGCACAAGAGCCTCAACGGGCTTGTCCATATCGGCGCCAGCGGGATACTTGTTCAGCCATTCGGCGGCAGCGGCGGGATCCTTCCGGGCCCACTCTCGGACAACCTCCTGCATGCCTTCGGAACGGCTCTCCCCTACAGGCATTGAGTCCACCCACTCGGCAGCGGCAACAGGATCTTTGTCAGCCCAACGATCCGCCACAGTTTCCACGGCTCGCGTCCTTTCACCACCCTCGGGCATTTCTTCCGCCCAAGTCGCAGCTCGGGAAATATCCTCGCGGGCTATCTTGCCGGCAACTCGGCCAACAACGTAATCCTTGAGAGTCCCCTTCTCCAAGGTGTCCACCCATCGAACGGCGACGTCCTCTCCTTTGTTCCATTGCTTTTCCATTAGCATGTTAGCGGCATGTCCGCGAACACGGCCATAAGGCAAAGACATCATGAGCTCCGTCGCTCCTGCGGGGTTGCTGTCTGCCATCCCGTTTACAATACCTATGAAATAGGGGTTGTCCTCACCCTCATGGTTGGCCTTTGCCCATGCGATCGCCGCTTCCGAATCCTTTTCTGCCCAAGAGTTGAGTATGGTCCCAAATCCGATGCGTCGCTCGTGACCATCCTGTTTCTTCATCCACTCGAGAGCCCCATTGGGATCAACCTGCGCCCAAGCATAAGTAAGCATTTTCAACTCACTTGCTCTGCCAAACCCTCCGGGAAGGGCCTCATATGCGTCGATCGCAGCCTTCAAACTCGCGGAGGTAGGATTTTTCAAGGCCTTAGTAAAGGCAGACATACGCTCAATCGGATTGTCCGACTTCATCCGCGCCAACAAGTACTCGCTGTCCGTCCTTTCGGACGTCTCCTCGACCTGAGCCGGAACCGGAGCCTCCACGATTTCGGGGTTGCTTACCTTCGGATACACTGTGGGAAACTCCTTTTCGGGTTCGTTTCCGTTTGCGGACTCGTCCTTCCTCTCGTTTGCCCGTACTTTCTTCAAAGGCTTGTCGGTACTTGTCGCAGCTAATTCCCCGCCACTACCGGCTATTGGTGTGCTATTCTGTCCCTCGTAACCCAGCCAATAGGCTACTGCCACGGTCGCCGCCCAAATCGAACCCAATAGTATTTTGTTGGTCATGCAGTCAGTTTGTCCGATTCTCCTCTCCGAGTCAACCCAAGCCCGGCAAGAGCGATCAATGCCCATCCGGCGACAAAGGTCAAGCCACCCAAGGGAGTTAGGTGCACGAGCCACTTCGGACCCCCGAAAGTCCATACATAGATGCTACCGCAAAACAGGCAAACTCCCGCCACCATCGTCCACGCCGCCTTGACGCAACGTCGTGAGAAGATCTCACCACCTCGACCTGCGGCAATGCCCAATACGAGAACCGCGACCGTGTGCAGCATGTGGTAGTCCACCGCCGTCGCAAATGCCTCTCCCTTTGTCGGTTCCACCTCGAAAAGCTCCTTCAGTCCATGCGCCCCGAAAGCCCCAAGCAAAACGCCTGAAACTCCCAGCAATCCTGCAGCAATGATCAATTTGCCTGCCATCGGGCAACTCCTCGTCACAGGTTCATCCCGAAACGAGCCATCACCTTGGCCGTGAGCAGGTACAAGACCACCGTCAAGACAATCCCGTCGAACAGGGCACCATAAAACCCAACTCCCTTCCGCATCAACCAAGGCAGGAAGAGGAACATCGGCAGGGATGGAATCACGTACCAAAAGGTTCCTTCGGCGTGGTTGATCAACCTATCCGAATCTCGAGTTTCCCCATACAACCAAAGCATCCCGATGACCGAGACCAGCGGGAGCGAGGCGATCAGGCTGCCCAGAATAGCCTTTTGCTTCGCCACCTCCGAGACCAAGACGATCATCCCCGCCGTCAATAAAGTCTTCAATGCATACCAAGCCATAACGAATGTCCTCCTTCTTAAGTAGAGAAAACGAAAAGCCAGTGGCTAAATGCTCAAAGGGCAAGCGTCAATGGAGGAGGATTCGGCAATAGCACCCAAAGAAATCGAGCCGCTTCCGATACATTCCTTTCCTTAGCCCAAACGCTTCCTTTCAATGCGGAAATCCGAACCAGATCAGATTGAACGAACCTTGCGGAGACCAAATCGGTAGGCTATCTCGTAAATGAATCCCTTGTAATCCGAAAGGTTTTGAAAGTCCATGACCTCAAAGAATAGTTCCGCTCCCTCGGGGGCAAGCACGAGGGCAGTCGCCTGGTCTTGCTCCTGACTTTCGGGAAAGCGAAGCCTCAACCATGGAACCTCAAAGGGAGACTCGTCGCGCCATACCCGTAGGATACCCTCATTGCGTTGCCTCAAGAGTCGAATCAATCGACCGTTTCCCGTTTCGCGGGCGAATCCCCGAGGTGAATCAAAGCGCCTGATCTCGATCCCGTCGACAACCTTGCGAAAGTCCAGGCCGAACCGATCGTTCAGGACGGCCACGTAAGCATCCGACAAACCCGCTAGGCTCCAGACCGCCTTGAGGGGAGAACACCTGAAGAAGGCGGGCTTGCCCTCCATCACGCGCCGGCAACCGTCCAAATTCAAGGCCTTGCCCCAGTTGGAGAAAGCTGCCAACGGATCCTGCCCAACGGAAAATTGCTTCAAGTGAGGCTGAAGCAGCAAATCCGCGGCAGTTGGCTCGAGCATCCTCGGCACATCCTCCCGGGTAAGGCTGAGAGCCCCCAGAGTTCCCTCGTGCAGCCCACACCAAGCCTGCGACACCCAAGCCGTCTTGCTTGAGGAATGGATAGGAGTCTGGAATGCAATCCATGACGGGGAGGAATGGAAGTACTCCTCCACTCTTGGGGCAAACTTCGGTTGGCTCGACTGAATCCAGCGCTGACCTTGACCCTCGATCAGAATCTCGCCGTCGTCGCCGAAGGGATCGACCTCCAGCTTCGGGTTCGTCTCCAGCGTCCTCCTCTGCCGCGCAGGCGCCATGTCGGCGAAAGAGAAGTTATTTTCAGGCAGATAGCCACCACCCCGCACCTGCCTTACTTCCGATTGGTAGAGCAAGCCTTCCACATAGACGTGGTATCGGCTGTCGGGTTTGGCGTTTGCGTAGCCCTTCATTTCACCCAAAGCCCCGTCGTTCAGGATAAAGGTCAGGTGGGGTTTCCAGAAAACCACGTCGCCCTTGACAAGCGGTTCTCGAAGGGAAAGGAGAAGGTCATCGGGTTTCCCCACGCCATTCCCGCAATGCCTCATCGCCTGGGCCTCCTGATAGGATCCGCCCTCTTCGATCAGGAACCAAGTCCAGCCGTTCTTGAACTTGAGGAAGGGTTCACCGTCCGAGCAGAAACGCTCACCACCCGCAAGTTCCATCAATCGCTCTTCCATCTCCTCGTGATCGCTCAAGATCAGTGCGGCAGGCTTGGGAATGAGCCGGTTCCGTTCCTGAACATGAAAGGAGTAGTCCCTCATGCGGGCTAGCTTGTAGATGTCCGCTAGGCTCTGGTAGTGGGGCCATGTCACGGCAAAATCGGACTCGAAGTCCTCGTTCACCCGATCGTCGCCGAAACCCTTCAGCTTCCGGTCGATCTTGCGCCTCACCTTCTTGGACAAAGACCTCTCGCCATCGCGCAGGCGAAGTAAAGCAGCCCGCTGGATGATCCCGAGAAACCACACGATCCGGTCGTCCTTGCGTAGATGCTCCGTCGCCCAGGCAACGGCATCCTCGAAATCAAGATGCCTGCGCTCGAGCTCGTTCAACCGCACCCTCGAGCCGAGGCCGCCGAACATCCCCATGTATCTATCCTTTCGTTTCACGCAAATCCGTTGCTTAATATAATGCAATTGATCGTGGGAGGCAAACCACACTTCCTTTCCCGCCCTCCCCTTTCGCCCGAATGAGGGTGTGCAAACGCCTCGGAACCTTCTCCCCGACCAAGGTTTGAGTTGTCTGCGAACCCCCGTTTGCCTTTCGCCCCGAAGTTTGATTATTATGGGTTATGAGGAAAAACCTCTCCTCGGCGGCAACCATGGGCAAACTTGTCACATTCGACTTTGACGACACCTTGACCGTGCCGATCAAGGACGCGGAGGGCTATTGGTTGTCAGGTGGCTATCAACCCAACTCCGAGACAATCGCGACGGCCAAGGAAATGGACGATCGGGGCCACGATATCGCTATCGTGACCTCCAGGACGCGCACGCCGGGAAGCGACCAGAAGATCGGCGCCTTCATCATGGAGCACGAACTCCCCGTCAAGCAGGTAGTCTTCACCAATGGGCAATGGAAGGCCGACCTACTCGAGGAAATGGGTTCCGTCCTCCACTACGATGACGACAAGGAAGAACTGCGAAGAATCAAGGCGAAGGGAATTTCGGTCGTGGAGATACCGCATCCCCCTGGACCGAGAAGGTAAGCCACGCGGCAGGATCAGGCCCGGGAAACCATTCATCGAGCTTCGCCCACTTTTGCTCCGTGTAGCTGAAAAAGGGAAGCGGGGCGAGGAGGTCGTAAAACCCTATTCGCCGAGGGTTTGAGGTGCAACGAGGTGAAATTACGGCTAAGGTTGACCCTCAATCAAAGAGCAACCCAAGTGCTCGTCGAAGCATTGAAGCCATACCATTTCTTATCCTTGTGCCGCCAGACCGCCCAACCCGTTGAACCGCAGTGGTAGTAAAGCCAATCCTTGTCTGCGTCGCTATAGCCCCAAGGCCATTTGTGCCAGTTCCAGCCTTCAAGGGAAACGGCGTTCGCGGGAACGGTTTCCTTTTCCGATTCGTTGGACTGATTTCCCGAACCCGAATTCGCATTGGATTGGGCCGCCTGCAAGGTGGCGATCTCAGCCTCAAGTTCCGTGATCTTGGTGTTCGCGCTTTCGAGTTGTCCTTGCAGCACGGTTTTGTCGCTGTTGGCGGTGGTCAGTTGAGATTCAATCAAAGCTTTTTCAGCCTCCAGTGTCGTGGCCTTGGCATTCGCTTCAGCAAGTTGGGCCTGTACCGCTGTCGCGGAGGCGTTTGCATCGACCGGCGCCGAACTCGCCAGGACCGTCGCGTTTACGTCGCCCAAGGGCGTTCGCACGGTCTCCGTTCCACGAAAACCCCCGAAGAACTGCACGTCGTTCCTCAGCCGAGAGGATAGAGGCCCGTCCAAAGCATAGGAACCCTCCGCCACCCACAGCTCGGAACCCGCTCCCGCAGAATCCAGAGCCGAAGACAAACTGTCGTACGCCTTCACCCAAGACGTACCGTCCCCGCCCGCCGAGGCATTGTCGTCCACTCGCAGCACCAAGTCCGATCCCACCCTCATCTTCACCATGAAGTCGGGATTGGTCACCGCCCCGTTCGAACCCGACCCGCGCTTGATCTTGTCCACCTGCTCCATGCCCTCCACCACTTGCCCCCACACCGTGTATTGACCATCCAGGAAGGCAGAATCCTCGAAGCAAATGAAGAACTGGCTGTTGGCGCTGTTCGGGTCGGAAGACCTCGCCATCGACGCCGTTCCCCGCAAGTGCTTCAGCGCACTGAACTCGGCGGGCAAGTCCGCCAAGTCCGAGCCTCCCATTCCCGCAAGTGATGGATTGTAACCCGTCTTCAGGCTCCCGAACCTCACGTCCCCCGTCTGGGCCATGAACCCGTCGATCACCCGGTGAAAGACCACCCCCTCGTACAACCCTCCCCGGGCACGCTCGCGAATCCGAGCCACGTGCTTGGGCGCCACGGAGGGAAACATCTCGATCACCACCTGCCCCGTCATCAAATCGATCAGCAAGGTATCCTCGGGAACCAAGTCCGCCCGCGTCCGACCCTCCGCCAACGCGACCATGACGAGGGAAGACGCGATGCAAAGAACGCTCGGGCAAGAAAGCTTCATAGGGTCCCTCCTTCTAGAGATTCCCACCATGCGGACGCAACCCACAAAAAGACCCGGACGGTCGCCGACCTAAGCATCCCCGTCGCTACAACACCAACTGGTACAGGGACCGGATTTCCTAGACGCTCAAGGCTACTTGGCGCCGTCGGCGTCGATCTTCACCGTCCAGTAGTCGTCGCCGCCGCGGCGTGCCTCGCTCTTGTCGCCGCTCCCCCCGGACGTGGAATGCCCGACGAGCAGATAGCCGCCGCCCGTGGTTGCGGTTACGCCGTAGCAGACATCATTAGCACTGCCGCCGAATCTCTTGTCCCAAACCTTGGCTCCGTTGGCGTTTATCTTCACAGCCCAGTAGTCGTCGCCTCCGCGACTGGCTTCGCTTTTGTCGCCGTTCGCCCCGGAATTGGAACCACCCGCGAGCAGGTACCCACCGCTGGGAGTCGCAACGACGCTGAAGCAGAAGTCTGTCGTACCGCCGCCGAAGCGCTTGTCCCAGACCTTAGAACCGTTCTCATCAATCTTCACCGCCCACATGTCCCATCCCCCGCGACCGGCTTCGCTCTGATCGCCACTGGGTACAGATTCGGATTGCCCAGCGAGCAGGTAGCCACCATCAGAAGTAGCGACAACGCTGCGGCTGTATTCGTCAGAGTTGCCGCCGAA
>CAZWTI010000179.1:0-11490 GCA_964637065.1 uncultured Puniceicoccaceae bacterium | reverse complement strand
GGATTCCTTCGGTTGAGCGCTTTGCTGATCGCGAAAGGAGAAGTTGTCGGTCTCGTCGGGAGGGTTTTCGGGGGCGTCGGGGTTGGCCTCGACGAAGCGAGGTTCATAGGCACGGGGAAGAACGCTTGCTTCCCAAGTCATTGTAACCTGCTTCATCGTTTGATCCGATGGAGCGCGCCTCGCCTTGTCAGGGAGAATTTGGGCGAGAAGATCCGGAGCGAGCAAACAGGTCGCCGAGGCGGCGGCGAGGCCGGCGCAAAAGGAGAGGGGGTCTCCCGAGCGTGGCTCGATGGGCCTCTTTTGGGATTTGCTCACGAAGACCGAACCTACGCTGGAAGGTTCGCCGTGGCAATTGCCTTTGTGCTTCGCTTCAGACTTTCTCTTATTCTACTGTAAAAGTTTGACAAAAGAGTTGCGGGATTCTTCAGGGATATCTCTAGTATTCATTATGTACCACTTAAGTTCTTTTTCCAGTACATTTCTTGCCTTTGTCGGGCGTTCGGGTCCTGAGGAGGTTTTTTTTACTGTATTGCCGGTGCTCCTTCTAGGTCTTTTGGCAATGTTTCTTTTTTCAAGATTGAGGGGTGGGATTCGTGGTTCGCAAGTCATTCGTGGAGGACTGAATAAATTCGACGTGGCCGAGTTTTCGGCCGACGGAGAGGTTCCTTCCGGTAATTTGGTCAGCGTCGAGGGACGAAGATTAGGGATTCTTGCCAAGTTGCTGGAGATGATGAATCTCCAGGATCCTACTTTCGCCTTCGAGATAGACAAAGACTTCATTGGAGTCAGTCGCGGAAGGAAATTCTATGATCTGTATCCAACGAAGGAGATCCACTCCGTGACCGTGGGCTATAACAAGGAGAAGATGTGGTTGGTGTTAGCCTTGTTGCTCTTCGGTATTTTCTTCCTTGCTTTCCTAGAGGCTCTATTTTCAGGAGCTAGTATTGGCACCGGCCTTCTGTTGTGTTTCTTGGGCGTTCTTTTCGGTGGTTTGTGCATGCTGAAATACAAACTCTCGGAAGCTCTCGAACTTGCCGTGACTTGTGTTTGCGAGGACCGCGTCAGGATGAGGCAGGGAGTCCGCTTGCAGTCTTCCCTGACAGGCACCACCGTGACTCAGGAGCAGTTCGAGACAGCTCATTCCTACATGAGGTATATTTGCCAGCTTCGCAGCAGGTTTTACGACTGAGCAGGGCAAGTCGAGGCAACCGCCTTTAGACGTCGCAGACTTCGGCGGCGTGACGCAGTGCGAGTGCCTTGTCCTTCCAAGTGGGTATGAATTCCTGGGCCACGTAACCGTCGAACTCCGAATCCACGATAGCTCTCATTACGGCCGGGTAGTTGATTTCCTGCGTGTCGTCCAATTCGGCTCGGCCGGGGTTGCCTGCGGTATGGTAGTGACCGATGACGTCCTTGTATTGCCGAATGCGGCGTATGACGTCGCCGTTCATGATCTGGACGTGGTAGACGTCGAAGAGAAGTTTGAAACTGGGTGAATCGATTTTGTGGATCATCCTGACGCAATGATCCACATCGTTCCCGAAGTACCCGGGATGGCCCTTCATGGGGTGTGTGTCGTCGCGTGTGTTAAGGTGTTCCAGACAGAGAGTGATCTTTTTCTTCTCGGCCAGGGGAAGAACCTTCTTCCAACAGGTGATGCAGTTTCTCTCAGCTTCCTCGTCGTCAATGCCCTTTACCTTCATTCCCGTGAAGGTGATGACTCGCTTGTAGCCTGCGTCCGCGCAAAGCTCGATGGCCTCGGTAAGCTTTGCGACGCACTCGTCGTGATTGGACGGGTCGACGGGTCCCTTCTTGAAGCCGTGGCTTCCGACTAGCGAGACGTCGAGCCCGAGCTTGCGTAATAACGGATAGTGCTCGCGCGAAATGCCCTCCATCGCGACCAATCCGACTTCTTTGGAAAGTTTCGCCAACTCGGGAGCGGGCATGGGCTTGAAGGTCCATCCCATGATGGACTGCTTGATGCGACCTTTCTTGATGCGAAACTTTGGATTGGCTTTTTTTTGCGCCAATTGGGCTTGAGAAACGGTGGGGGTGGTCAATCCCGTTGCGGCAAGCGTGGCCGCGGCGGTCTTGAGGGCGGAGCGTCTATTGATTTTCATTGGAATAACTTTGCGTAGGTTTGGTAACCGCCCACCACGAGGAAGGCGGCGAAGGAAAGCCAGAGGAACACGTCCCATAGTTTGCCCGGACGGAGACGTTCGTCCGATTGCTTGTATCGGAAGTAAAGCACGGCAAAGCCGATCAGGGGCAGCATGATAGCTTGCATGGTCCCCGCTATCAGGACGAGCACGACGGGTTTTGGGAAAAAGACATAGCAGAGGACGCTCAGCGAAGGCAGGACGATCCCCATCCATTTCAGGCCGCGTTGTCGGGCCGATTCATCAAGATCGACGAGGCCAGAGACCTTGGTCACGTCTACCGCCAGGCGACCCTGAGCTGCGATTGCGACGTAGAAAGTGGAGAAAAGCACTGCGAAGGCTCCGAACAGGAAGAGATTCTGCGCAAAGTCGCCGAAGACGGGTTGATACATGGCCGAGAGGGTCTGGATCATTTCGGAACCCTCGGGAAGCAGATTAGAACGTCCAAGCACAGCCGCTCCCAGAAGGTAGAAGGCGATCGTGCAGAAGGTATAGACGACCATTGCGCCCCAGGAGTCCCAGTGCATGACCTTCATCCATCCCTTTGCTCTACGAGTCCAAGCTTTGCTTTCGTCGCATTTCCCAACGTATCTGCCGTAACCTTTCTCGAGACACCAATAAGGATAGGCCAGCAGTTCGGACGCTCCCACGCCGATTATGCCGAAGGTGGCAAGAGCGGTGACGAGGGGATTTCGGCCGCCCTCTGAGTCGGGGAACCCAAAGGATAGACCGCGTCGCAATTCCTCTGCGGTGACGGCCCATTTATCATAGCTTTGCAGGGCGAACAGGTTGGCGATGGTGATGAGAGTGAACATGGCCACGAGCATGACGGAGAAACTCTCGATGAAACTGAACTTGCCCCACACCAAGAGGAAGATCGCCGCCAACGTCAGGACGAGGGACCAATATACGTCGTCCTTTGACTTGGAGACCTCGCCTGCCACGACAATCCCGTCTGTCAAGGTTGCGATGATTCTTTCCAATTCGATCCTTTCGGATTTCGGAGCTTCCGAGGGCAGGTTGGCGAGTTCGGCCTTCTTTACGTCCAGATTCACTTTCTTCGCGACGTGCTCATTGTAGGCCTTCCCCTCGTCGGTGAGGGGAACGCTTATAGCCATGGCCTGGCCCACGCCCCCGACGATTCCACCTTGTTGGCCCAAGATGGCCACGAACATGAAAAACCAATAGAGAAGAATCCAGTTCACGTTCGCCTTGCGTCCTTTGAAGGGAATGCTGAGACGGGGGCCGGGAACCTCGTTGAGGGCCGCCAACGTGGTCTTGCCGTAGGTGATTGCGTATCGGCCCAACTCGATCTGGGCGAAGACCTTAATGATGCATCCGATGATGATCAGCCAGAGGAAGTCGAAGTGTGCTTCCGCTCCCGTTCGTGTGGTGGCGATTAATTCACCCGAACCCACGATCGAACCGGCTAGGATCATGCCGGGTCCGATATTCCGCAGGATGTTCGGTACGGTGGTCGGCGGTTCGCGAACGTCGGTTTCTCCGGCTGTTGATTCGTCGCTCATCCTTTGGCGTGAAGTTGATCTACCGCCAGTCGTTTGCCCACTTCGCGGTCTCGTAATGGCTACGAATACGCCATTCGCGCAAATTGTCCAGAAGCATTTCCTTGGTTTCCGCGTGTCTTGGGTCGTCCCAGAGGTTTCGAGTCTCGAGGGGATCTTCATTGAGGTCGAACAGTTGCCCAAAAGGCTCGTCCATGAAGTGTACCAGCTTTCGATCCTTGCTACGAATCATGGTCATGAATTCAGAGTCCGTGAAAATGAGGTCCTTGGCCTGTTCGGCATAGACGAATTCTCTGCCCGTCCATGAGGGGGCACCCTTCAGGGTCGGCAGGATGCTGCGAGCCTCGATAGTCTCGGGTAGTTTGGCGCCGGCCAGTTCGAGAATGGCGGGACCGAGGTCCATCAACTGTATCAGGTCGGCCACTTTTCGATTTCCCGGGAAACGTTCCGGGCAACGAACGACAAGTGGAACTCGCGTGATCTGGTCGTACATGGTCCATTTCTGGCTGTGTCCGTGGGCGGTCAGGCAGTCGCCGTGGTCACTGGCGAGGATGATCACGGTGTCGTCGAGCAATCCTCTGAGCTCGAGGGCATGCATGATTTTCCCCACCTTCTCGTCGATCATTGTGACGTTGGCGAGGTAGTGGATGCGTTGCCTTCTACGCTGTTCCTCCGTCGGGTTGAGCATGTGCACGACCGAGTCGTGGTCGATCTCGACGTTGTGGACCCGCATGGCCTTGAAGGGTTCGGGTTGTCCGTCCAGATCATCCTCCGTCACAGGATCGAGTGGTATCTCGCTGTCCTCGTACATTTGCAGGCATCGCGGGACGGGATCATAAGGAGGGTGGGGTCCGGGGAAGCCGACTTCTAGAAAGAAGGGTTTGTCGTCTTCATGGTCGTTGATCCACTCCACGGCTCGGTTGCCCACGAAAAAGTCTGAATGGGTCTCCTCGGGGAGTTCCCAGAGAAAGGCCCCGAGACTTTCCCGGTAGTCTTCCATCTCCCGGTAAAGGACGCGCCTTTGTTTTTCCAGTCCTCTATCCTCCAGGTATTTTTCCCAATCGTCCTTAAACTCGGCTCCTTCGAGGAAACGATCCTTGTTCTCGACTACGTGACGCTCATGAAATCCGCAAGGGGTGGTGAATGGCCAAGTGTGCATCTTGCCGACGTTCACGCAGTGGTATCCTGCATTGCCGAGGTTCTCCACCCAACTGCGGGTCCAGTTGTCGGCGTTCTTCAAAATCCCGGTCACGTGCGGGTATTGTCCTGTGAACAAGCTGGCCCGGGAAGGGGCGCAGGAGGCGGCCGTGACGTGGCATTGCGTGAAGGATACGCCTTCGTTGACCAACCTGTCCATGTTGGGGGAGATGACGTGCGGGAAGCCTAGGGCGGCGATAGTGTCGTACCGCTGCTGGTCAGTGAAAATAAAGACTATGTTCGGTTGACTTGCCATTTGATTGGCGAGGGTAGGGGGCTTGCAGGAAGTACTG
Organism: uncultured Puniceicoccaceae bacterium; assembly: GCA_964637065.1. Lineage (GTDB taxonomy): Bacteria > Verrucomicrobiota > Verrucomicrobiia > Opitutales > Seribacteraceae. The sequence continues at coordinate 6,318 of CAZWTI010000179.1, read as the reverse complement.
CTTTTAAAAACGCGAACTAGCCGAAATACTTCCGGAAGGAGTCGATCGTCTGTTTGGCAGCTGCATTCGAGTCGGGCCAGGCAAAGGCTTCGGCCGATACGCAACCCGAATAATTGATTTGCCTGAGGACCTCCGCAATTGGCTCGATCCGGGTGTGGCCATTTCCAATGGGGCGGCGATTACTGTCCGCGAAGTGGACGTGACCCACGTAGCGAGCTCCATCCCGCAAGCTGGTGGCAATATCCTCTTCCTCGATATTCATGTGGAACAGATCAGCCAAGAGGGTCACGCCAACGGTCGATAGTCCATCCAGAAATTCGGCGGCCTCATTGAATCGGTTGAAAAGATTGGTTTCGTACCTGTTCAGGGGTTCGTAGATTAGTTTCACGCCGACTTTCGATGCGGTTTCACCTAGCTCCTCCAAGGCCTCCGTCAGATACTTCAAGGCATCTCCGCGGGAGACGCCACTCCCGTGCGAACCCTGCATCGATCCGATAATTGCGGGTGCGTCGAACATGGCTCCGAACGTGATCATCTCCGAAATGAATCTTTTGGCCTTTTGCCGAATCTCGGCATCTAGGTTCGTCAGCGACCACCCGTGCAGCACCTTGCCCGCTCCCGTTCCGACTGCGCCGAGGGTCAAGCCGTTTTCCTCGAGCAGAGTTCCCAGTTCTCCCGGATCGCCTGCGCTTGGACCTTCCGTAAAAAGCTCCACGGCATCGAAGCCAAGTTCATTCGCCTTACGACAACTCGTGGTCAAGTCGTCCCAGAGAATCCACGGCCCACCTCGCAGGCTTGGAACTAGTGAAATCGTTACACAGGATTTCATAAGTGAAAACCAGCGAATTTTTGCGGATTCCGCAAGCTCCTATCAGAAAAAAGAACTTTTGAATTGAGAAGATTGAAAGCCTCTGAGGCGTTCCGACCTAATGCTTTCCTATGCCAGTCCGGGTCCTGCTCCAATACCTTTCGCGGGAAATGAATTCTGTGATGCCGGGGCTGGTCTTTGTAGGTCGCGGATATCGCGTTTCTGGCGAAGGCGTTGTTGTTGGCGTTCCAAGAACAAGCGACGCAAGCGATCTTGATCACCTGGAAAGGTAGTGGGGTCGGAAGGGTTGATTTTTCCACGCGGGAGGGTGGTGGGCTTGTTTATGAAAGGATCATTTGGATCTGCTGCAGGTGTCGTGATCTGGGGCGCGGCAGGTGCGGGTGCAGCGGGCGCGACAGGGTGAAAGGGGGTGCCGGGGACGGCTTGCGGCACTTGCGGGGCAACGGGTTGATTCAAACCCGGGGCTCGTTGTCCCGGTGCTCCTATTCCAGGAGCGAAAGGCGAATTGTCCAAGTCGGGAGGCAGCAGTAGTGGGCCGCCCGGAGCGACATTGGGGTTAATGCCTCCGGGATTTGCTCCCGCTCCGGGGATGGGAGTGTATTTGCGCTTCATGGGGTCGGCCACTCCGGCGAACGGATCTTGGAAGGAGGGCTGCCTTGGGCTCTGGCCGATATTCAGCATGACTCCTGATGGAGCAGTCACCAGCGCAGGCATGAAGTAAAAGTTGCGATTTGGCTTGTAACGCTTGTCTTTGGGATTAGCGACGAATGTGTTCGGATTAGTCGGTGAGGGCACATATCCCATGGCCATCAATTTCTCAACCGTGCCGCCTCGGGGAAGAACCCACTGTCCGTTTACGTGGATTGAGGTGGGCAACCTCTGGACGTTCATGAATCCCGTTTGTCCGCCACCGATTGCAGGCGGCAATCCGGGAGACTGTGGATTCGGTGTGTTTGCAAGTAACGCGAATCCCGATGTGAATGCTGCGAGCAAAGATAATGTCATGAGCAACTTCATGTAAATGCACTAAAAGCTAGTTTTGCACATTCGTCAAATAATTCTTGAATTTTTTCGAATACTTCCTTCCGGTTACTTTGTCCGCTACGGTTGTTGGCGGACGGAATCGGTCTTCGCGACCGATTTCAGAAATGCTTCTTTCAGTCTGCCCGTGGCTTTTGCCTGTTCTCGCAAATAGGCGGACGTTTGGCCTTGAAGCGAAGCGAATTGAGCTTTGTTCATGCGCCAAGTCCAGTTCCCGAAAGGTTCTCCGGGGCGATTGAGGCGAGCTTCGGAACCAAGTGAGAGCAGATCCTGCATCGGTATTACGCAGAGTTGCGATACGGATCGGTAGGCAGCCCTGAGCATGTCCCACGAGGCAGCATCGCCGTTTACGTTCAGGTAACTGCGGAAATTCCCTTGGATTTCCTCCTCTGCGGAATCATACCAACCGAGAACGGTATCGTTGTCGTGTGTGCCTGTATAAGTTACCAGTTCCGAGGTTAAGTTGTGAGGCAGGTAGAGGTTTTCAGGATCACCATCGAAGGCGAACTGGAGGATTGCCATGCCGGGAAGGCCGGAGGCTCGACGCAGGTTGCGAACGCCTTCGCTGAGCAGGCCCAAATCCTCGGCAAGGAAGGGCATGTCGGGGAATTTCTCCCGGACTGCAGCGAAGAAGGGCAGGCCGGGTCCGGACTCCCATTTCCCCTTCTTGGCATCTTTCGAATTGGCCGGGATGCTCCAGTAGTCGTGAAAACCGCGAAAGTGATCGATGCGGGTGACGTCGAACAAACGAGTCTGGGCGGCTAGTCGCTGAAGCCACCAGGCGTATCCTTCGGATTCGTGAGTGGTCCAGTCGTAAAGCGGGTTGCCCCAGAGTTGTCCATCAGGATTGAAATAATCAGGCGGAACTCCTGCTACGGCGGAAGGAGACCCCGTGGTTATGTCTAATTGGAATAATTCAGGGTGTTGCCACAGGTCTGCGCAATCGGGGGCTACGTACAATGGGAGATCACCCAATATGGATATGTTTTTAGAACGGGCATAATCAAGAAGGTTGTGCCATTGACCGAAAAAGACGTATTGCAGGAACTTATGAAGTTCCATTGTCGATCTCTCAAGTTCGCTTGCTTGAGAATTATTCTTGGTTAAATGGTGAGATCTTTCATCTTCAGGCCAAAGCCACCATGGGTCATGTTTGTTCTTGAATTTTAGTGATTGAAACTGAGCATAAGGATGTAGCCAGTAAGCTTGATCTCGTTGGAAGATTTCGTAACTGCCGTAAACTTCATCAAGAACGTTGGGAGTTTGTGAGAATGCGTCTGAGGCATTTTGCGCAAGGGGCCAGAAAAATTCATGGAGATTTCCGTAATCGACGCTGTCCTCAGAATATGACCGTAGGGGAAACAAGTACTGCTCATCAATGAGTCCGATTTTAACTAAGGCGCTCCAGTCTATGAAGTAGGGGTTGCCTGCAAAGGAAGAGAAAGTCTGATAAGGAGAGTCCCCGAAACCAGTAGGCCCGACTGGGCAAATTTGCCAGAATCCAAAACCCGCTTCCGAAAGGAAGTCGATGAGATCTCGGGCAGGTTTGCCGAGATTACCTATCCCGAAATCGCCCGGGAGTGAGGAAATATGTAGCAGAAGCCCCGCAGAACGTTCTTTTATCCATTGGGGCGTAAAGTTAGTATCCTGAGCCTCTTTTCTCAGAAGGGGCGTCATTGATAGTCCTTAATTGGACATAATGCGCATTGTGCGAATAAGGGTGCGGGGATCGTATTGATTATCAACAAGTTGTGGTATGCAATGTTTGATTCTTTAATTATTCCGAAGGTCCCCAGCGTTTTGTAAATGGGTAGTAAACAAACAAGGCTTTGCCCTCGATCTGTTGCTCGGGCACACAGCCCCAGGCTCGACCGTCGAGGCTGTCGGGTGAATTGTCTCCCATCGCCAGGTAGAAATTTTGACCTGTCGGATTGTCTTTGTCGGTTTTGTTTGGAATTTTCAGGGGTGATTTGTTGGTCAGCAGTCCGTCGGCTCTATAACCGGGATAGTTAGTTGTGTTGGTGGCATTCGGGTCATTTGACAAATTTTGGACGCGTTCACGATTAAAACGGAATGCATCCACTCCTTCGATTGGTTCGCCATTGCGGTAAAGGATTCCCGGAGTGCCTCCTCTGAGGTCGGTTCCGTTTGTAAAGATGCTTTCGGGAACCTGAATTTCCATTTCGTCTCCGGGTTGGCCCACGAACCGTTTGATGTAATATTTGTCCTCACCGATTCGAGCCCGCGTGGGAATGTTCAACTGGCTATTTGCCTCGTCTATCCCTGCAGTGCGAAAAACGGCGGGGTCGCCGGCTTTTGGACGAACGAAGTTGTAGCTCATGCGATCGACGAAAAGCGCGTCCCCGAGAAGAACGTCGAAGGCCAGCACAACCTCTCCTTTCTGGTAGTTTCGCTCACTAAGCCTGATTCGCCCGTAACTCACGAAACCTGCCGGTTGGGAGATAATTCTGGGTACGTCCCGCAGGTCGTCGACTTTTGCAAACTTCCTAGCCAGGACCGTGTCCAGGTCGAATTCTGCGGGAACCTTTAGGGCATGACGCTTTCCGCCGATCTCGAAGACGTATTCGCGCGCTGCGGCGGGAAAGACGAAGAATTTTCCGTGTGGGAAGTTCTCCGTCGTCATCCTGAAACTGCCTTGATTCTGGAGAATGAGAAACAATTCGCCGGAGGCCTCGGAATCCAAGCGATAATGAGAGGCTCCGAGAAGCAGTTTGTCTAGGATTCGCCCTCCGACGCCGGGCAGATTCTCCTTGTTTTGTTCCTCGTAGACGTGCGGTTTCATCCCGTAGTAGGTGGGAAACATGGAATTCGTGGGGATAATGAAAGGCTGAATGAAGAAACTACGGATGCCGATGACGATGATGGCTGCAACGAGGAGCATCTCGACGTTTTCCACCCAACTCTTCTTGTTGTAGAAGTCCCCGCCTGACTCCTTCATGATTTCGTCGACGGCTCGCGCCTTTTCTTCGAGTTGATTGGCGGTTGAGGATTTGTCGCGGATGGAATCGTTCAAGACCACTAGGCGGCTTTCAAGATCATCAGCCCGACCAGGATCGAGTAAATCCTTTCTAAAGGCCAAGGACTTTTGTCCGAATCGGAGTATTTCCTTGGCGCCTTTTCGCAAGGATCGCTTGGCAGGTTTGTCGACTTCTGTTGTTTCCTCGTCCTTCATCGCAAGTCAATTGGTGCTTTTCAGAATCTGCACAAAGGCCTCCTGAGGGATGGTGACGTTGCCGATTTGCTTCATGCGCTTTTTTCCCTTCTTTTGCTTTTCGAGCAGCTTCTTCTTGCGGGTTATGTCGCCGCCGTAGCATTTGGCGGTGACGTCCTTTCTCATCGCCCCGATGGTTTCGCGAGCGATTATCTTGCCGCCGATGGCGGCCTGCAGGGCGATCTTGAATAGTTGGCGAGGCAGGATGTCCTTCAGTTTTTCACAGAGCGCCCTACCCCTAGTCTCGGCTTTTCCCCTGTGCACGATCGTGGAAAAGGCATCCACGGGCTCGGCGTTTACGAGGATTTCCATTCGCACTAGGTCGGAGGTTTGGTATTCAGCCACGTCGTAGTCCATGGACCCGTAGCCGTGCGTAATGCTCTTCAACCTGTCGTTGAAGTCGACCAGAATTTCATTCAAGGGCAAAGAACACGTAAGCATGACGCGGGTTTCGTCAATCGTCTCGGTGTGGTTGCAGGTTCCCCGCTTTTCGGTAATCAGGGCAAGCAGGTCGCCTATGGTATTATTTGGGGCGTGGATTCTCGCGACGATCGTGGGTTCGTCGATATGGTCGATTTCGGTTGTGTCGGGCAGTTCCAACGGGTTGTCAACTTCCAGAACTACGTCGTCCGTCGTGGTCACCATGTAGACGACGCTCGGATAGGTGGAAATCAAGTCGAGATCGTATTCGCGGCGCAGGCGTTCCTGGATGATTTCCATGTGGAGCAGTCCCAGAAACCCGCACCTGAAGCCGAAGCCTAGGGCGGCGGAAGATTCCGATTGGAAAGTGAACGCAGCGTCGTTGAGGCGGAGTTTGCCCACACTCTTTTTCAGTTTCTCATAATCTGAAGTATCCAGCGGATAGAGGCCGCTGAAGACCATTGGGCGAACCTCCTTGTATCCCGGAAGCATTTCTTCGGCGGGGGAATCGCTCAACGTTATTGTGTCGCCGATCTTTATGTCCGACACGCTTCGGATGCCTGTAACCACATACCCCACCCCACCCTCGGCCAAATCTTCCGACGGAACCGGTTGAGGGCAGAATCGACCGATTTCCTTGACTTCCGATCGACGGTTGTCGCTCATCATCTGGATGCCTGCGTTCTTCTTGATCACGCCCGAAAACACTCGTATGTAGCAAATCACGCCCTTGTAGGAATCGTACTGGCTGTCGAAAATCAAACCTCGTGTTTTGGAGTGCTCGGTCCAGCGGGGT
>CAZWTI010000178.1:0-4157 GCA_964637065.1 uncultured Puniceicoccaceae bacterium | reverse complement strand
GAACCCTCCTTCGGGAATCGTCTTTTTCAAACTCGGATGCTACGGGCGAGCATTGCCGTGGGTCCTGGAGAGGTAGGTGCACCGGTTCTTGACCTCAACGGAAAGTTCGTTGGCATGACCTACGCCTCTTTGACTGACTAGCGCTCTTCCTTTGTATTGCCCGCCAAGGCATGTGCCCGTATTCGCGACGACCTTCTCCTCACGGGTGAAGTAAACTACGCTTGGTTCGGTGTGACCGTCCTTCGCAAGCTGAACGCTCAAAACGGCTTTGACGTGGTGGTCGACGGCACTGTGGAGGATTCCCCGGCAGCGGCATCAAATCTCCGTAAGGGTGATCGCCTCATCCGCATTGGCAATTACTCGATTCGAAACCGTGGTGATGTCGCTCATTCTGCTTTTTATGCAAGGCCTGGGCAATTTGTTCCCTTCCTTGTTTCTCGCGAGGGCAAGGAACTCGAAATACCCGTTCGCGTCTCCAGTCGGCCAAAACCACCTGAACCAATCTCTGCCGAGGAGTCTGAAATTGCTGAGGTGGAGGCTGTTGTTCCTGAAAAAGGTAATTCTTCACCACAACCTGCCGAGCCCGGTTTGCCCGAAGGCAACGAAAGCAAGAAGAAACTCTAAGCCCGCTTATTTACTTTTGTTCTTGCTGAGGTTGCTTTTGCGGAAGAAGAATTCTTCCGTCTTTAGAGTTCTTCTCAAACTCCCATGACTGAAGCAACACACCAGAATCCCTTTCCCTTGGAGTATGATAACGAGGTGCCGTGGCGCAAAGTCACGGCCGATTTCGTTTCTACCGCCGAGTTCGATGGCGAGACCATCCTCAAGGTTGACCCCGAAGCATTGGAATTATTGGCTCGAGAAGCTTTTCACGATATTTCTCATTTTCTTCGTCCCGATCACTTGAGGCAATTACGTGGCATTCTCGACGATCCCGAGGCTTCGGCGAACGACCGTTTCGTTGCTCTTGATCTCCTTCGCAATTCCCAGATAGCGGCGGAGGGAATCCTCCCCATGTGTCAAGACACCGGCACTGCCATCGTGATGGGCAAGAAGGGGCGTTGTGTCTGGACCCCTAAAGGAGACGAGCATGCACTGGCCCGTGGAATAGAAAAGACCTATGCCACCGACAATCTTCGCTTCTCCCAACTCGCGCCGCTCGCCATGTTCGAGGAGAAGAACACTCGCTCCAACCTTCCCGCCCAAATCGACCTCCATCACGTCAACGGGGATGAGTACCATTTTCTCTTCGTGGCCAAGGGCGGTGGTTCCGCAAACAAGACCTTTCTCCATCAAGGCACGCCCTCTCTTCTCCGCGAAGATTTGCTCTTAGAATACCTCGACGAACGCATTGCCGCCCTTGGGACAGCCGCATGCCCGCCTTATCACCTTGCCGTGGTGATCGGGGGAACGTCGGCAGAGGCGAATCTCAAAACCGTAAAGCTCGCCAGCGCACGCTACTTGGACGACCTTCCTGCCGTCGGCAACGAAAGTGGGCACGCCATACGTTGTCCCGAGATCGAGGATAAGATTCTCGAACTCACTCGCAAACGCGGCAGCGGCGCCCAGTTCGGCGGCAAGTACTTCTGCCTAGACGTTCGCGTAATTCGTTTGCCTCGACACGGGGCCAGCCTGCCCATCGGCATCGGCGTCAGTTGTTCGGCGGATCGACAGGCTCTGGGAAAGATTACCCGTGAAGGAGTTTTTCTTGAGGACTTGGAGCGTAACCCTAGCCGTTTTCTCCCCGAGGTAGAGGAAGATGAGGGCGAGGTCGTCAGTATCGATCTCAATCAGGGCATGGAAGCCGTACGGGCCGAGTTGACCAAGCATCCCATTCGCACGCGTCTTTCCCTCAACGGTCCCCTCATCGTGGCCCGAGACCTTGCTCACGGCAAACTGCGGGAGCGTCTGGACGCGGGCGAAGATCTCCCGGAATACTTCAAGCAATTCCCCGTCTACTATGCAGGGCCGGCCAAGACTCCGGAGGGTTATGCCTCGGGTTCCTTCGGCCCGACCACTGCCGGGCGCATGGACGCCTTCGTGAACAAGTTTCAAGGAGCCGGAGGCTCGCTGGTAATGTTGGCGAAGGGCAATCGCTCGAAGATGGTCGTGCAGGCCTGCAAGGAGCACGGCGGGTTTTATCTCGGAAGCATTGGTGGTTCGGCGGCCCGCTTGGCCCAAAAGTGCATCAAGAGCGTAGAGACCGTCGAGTACGATGAACTGGGCATGGAGGCCATTCGCCGCATCGAGGTCGAGGATTTCCCCGCCTTCATCATCACCGACGACAAGGGCAACGACTTCTTCCTCGGCGAAAACGCCGTATAAGGCTTCCCCTCCTCTTCGCCCTCCACTCGCTCTACAAGCGAAGCGGCGAGGTCGTCAACGGTCATGACGCCTGCGTTGGTCTCTGCTCCCGATTCGACACTCGGAGCCTCGGTGGTAGTTGTGTCTTCTCCCATCTGCGTTTGATAAGTTCGGACTCTCCCTGCGGCGCAACGTGCCCCGCCACTTCTTATTCTATCATGCCGGCGAGTCCTTTACGCAGTATTTTTTCACTGGTTTGACCGCCGCCGTGGGGTGGTTAGGGTTTGGGATATGATAGCTATGTTATTCGCTATGTTCGTCGCCCTGTTGATGTCGGGGTGTGGGGGGACATCGCAATTCACAAGTGAATCAAAAGCGATGGTTGCGGTAAGGAAGTCTCTTCAGCAGGGGAAGCCTGTGCGAATTGCAGCCATCCGATTGCCGATTCCGTTGATGCTTACTTCAATGAGCAGAAACTCATCGCTGAGGCGATTGATTCGAACGAACTTCACGAGAGAGGCGACCTTTTCTACGCCCCGGATCAGCAAACACCTTATACGGGATGGGCGAAGTGGATGCGCGACAATGGGCAGATAGAAGGGGTGGGCCAATGGAAGGACGGCAAGTCTGACGGTCTTACGATCTGGTGGTACCCGAATGGGCAAAAGAGGTCTGAAGACATCTACAAGGACGGCAAGCTGCTTACTGCCATTGGTTGGAAACCGAATGGCGAGAAGTGTCCCCATACCAACGTCGTGGACGGGAATGGGGTTGGGGTAAGTACCACGATGACGGGAGGGAATATGGTCACGCGACCTACAAGGACGGCGAAAGAGTCCGAGACTAACCCATCCCTCCTCTTCAGGTCATAGCAGCCCAAAGGCTTCCCGATACTTCTCTAGCTGACCCTTGCTCTTCGGATTGTGAGGGAAGAAGTGAACCGAAGAGCGAAACCCGAGGGCCGCTCGAGGAACCACGTACCAAGCCTCGTGCACCGGGATGCGGACGGTCAGGAAATCGTAGGCGTTCGCCTTCACCGTATTAGCTCACCCTGTTCCCGTCGTCACTTGGTAGCGAGTGTTATGGAAGACCTTGGTCTCACTCACTTGAACCTTCTTCAGCCCTTCGCTCCCGTCCACGACCAAGTCGTAGGGAGCGTTGTCGCCGATGGGGACGCTGACGGGAAACCCCCGACGCAGGCACTCAAGCTGGGACTCTACCTCAGCGAGAAGTCGATCAACCCGATTCGACGCTACGATTATTCCGCCCGGAAGTGGACAACCTTGGGGGGAATGAGGCTCTAGGGCTTTAGGCTTCCTCGGAGAGGTAGCGCAGGGCGGACATGTAGCCGTGGTGGCTCATGCCGGCCACGACGGCGGCGGCAATGCCTGAGATGAGGGACTTGTGCCGAAAATCCTCGCGGGCGTGGATGTTGGAGAGGTGGACTTCCACGGTGGTGAGGCCCGAGGTGACCACGGCGTCGCGCAGGGCCACGCTGGAGTGGGTGAGCCCGCCGGGGTTGAGGATGAGTCCTGCAAAGCCTGCATCGCCCCATTCGTGTATCTTGTCGATGAGCGCGCCCTCGTGGTTGGACTGGAAGGCATCGACCTTGCAGTCGCAGGCGGTGGCCTTGGCCTTCACTTTTCCCTCGATCTGTGCGAGGCTGACCGAGCCGTAGACCTCGGGTTCTCGTTTGCCGAGACGATCGAGGTTGGGGCCGTTGAGCAGTCCGATCTTTTTCATCTTCGCGCTAGTAAACCGAAGGGTGTATTAAACGGCAATCCTCGAGTCTCAGCGGACAGGGTGTCTCTATGAACTCAAAGGGGAGGTTGAACTTGGCGGAGGCTTCGCGG
>CAZWTI010000177.1:0-5020 GCA_964637065.1 uncultured Puniceicoccaceae bacterium | reverse complement strand
GGCCGTTGGATGCCTTGGGCCAAGGATTTGTATTTGGGGCTTGTCTTCAAGGGTGACTATGGCCAGCAGACCGTGCCTTTTCTCTACAAGGGCCTGCCCGTGGAATACGAAATAATGAGAACCCTGATGACCGTGGGAGGGGCCACAGTCAAGAAGAGGGTCGGCATTTTCAAGACGGATGCGCCCATGATGGGTTCCGCAGGGATGGGGATGATGGGAATAAGCATGGGCGGGGGATCCCCGGCATGGGAATTCGTTACTGAATTGCGCAAGCAATACGACGTTCAGGAAGTGACCGGCGGACCTATCCGCAAAGGTGACTACGACGCGCTCGTAGTCGTTCAGCCGTCCACTTTGGAAGAGGGGAAAATCAAGGAATTGCTTGCTGCCATCAAGGCCGGCGTCCCCACGGCAATCTTTGAAGACCCTCTTCCGCTCATCAACGGCAGCTTTACGGGAACCTATGAACCGAGACGGAACAACCAATCCCCGGCCGGCCCCGGCCAACCCCCTCCGCCGGCGCCAAGCAAGGGAGACATCAGTCAGTTGTGGAGCCTTCTGGGCGTCCACTTCAACGTCGAGCCAGCCGCACGCTTGCAAGCCATCCGAAAGGAACTGAATATCCTCAAGGCAAGCGCCAATCGCACCTTGGCTCCCCTGCGCGGACGTTTCCCGGTAATCGGGAAGTTCTTTGCCAAGCTGGGAGAACTGGATCGAAAGGCCAGTGAACTGGATGCTCGCGTGAAGGCCAATGCTTCTCTCTCCCAAGGCGATTGGGACAGCCTCAAGCTAGACGATTTACGGGAAACCGTTCGTGATCTCGACTACAATCATCCCATTCGAAGAGGGGTAGAGGAAAAGCTCCTCTCTCCTCCCGAGCAAAACCTGAAGGGCCTGGAGAAACGCATCCTTCGGGATTCCTTCAACCCATTCCCGAAGATTCCAAGGACGGAGAACTTCCCTGATGAATTCGTCTACGTCGGCGGCGGCGATGGAACCCTGGGCGCCACCGAGGTAACCTCCGAACTGCAATACCTTTTGTTCACCTGTCCGGGGACCCTTTATGATGCGGGAACGTCCAGCCTAACCTTCACGCCCATGCTTCGAACGAAAGGCGGAATGGAGGCGGGCACCACCAGCTTGGACAATTTCTGGACAGGCGGCGTTTTCGGATCGCCACGCAGGTTCAATCCCGATCGTACCTTGTATTCGGGTGATGGCCTGCAACAGGTCATCGCCGCATCGATTGCGGGAAGGGTGAGGGATGGAAATGCCACCAATGACCTGAACGTGATCCTGATAGCGGACGCTGACGTACTCGCCGATCCGTTCTACAACATCCGCAGCCGTGGTCCCGATTCGGATTTCCCACTCGACGTGGACAACGTCACGTTTTCGCTAAACGTAGTGGACCAGCTCACCGGGGAATCGCGGTTCCTGAACGTCCGCAACCGCCGCCGCCTCCATCGCACCCTCGAGGAATTCGAGAAGAGCATCGAGGAGGCCCGGGAAGTGGCCTCCGCCACCATCAAGTCGGCGGAAGCCTCTATCAAGGACATCCTTGAAGAGGAAAACAAGAAGCTGAATCAAGCACTCGCCGAAGTGCAGCAAAATAGACAAGGCCAGATGACTCAGGCCCAATTCATGCAGTTCCTGCAGACTGAAGCCGCAAAACTGCAGAAGAACCTAGCCAAGAGGGAACGCGAACTTCGCAAAGAAACCGATCAAAAGGTGAAGGAAGCCGAACGCAGTCGAGATCGAGACATCAAGAGCAAGCAAAACACCATCAAAAGATTGTCCGTCTTCCTCCCCCCGATTCCCTTGTTGCTCATTGCATTTGCCGTCTTCGTCAGGAAAAAGGCGGGCGAAATCCAAGGAGCCAAGTCAAGTCGCGTACGCAAGTAGTGCGTCAGATTTTATAAAAGGAAACTTTCGATATGAACGATAACGTCAAAACCATCGCATTTCTGAGCGTCGCCGTTGCAGCCGTTGGCCTCGCTTTCATTACCACGCCGGAAGGTCGCGATTCCGCTTCCGCCGACAATAAGATGGGGCAATCCCTTCTGGAAGGGTTCGACCCACGCGCCGCCACGGGCATCCGCATTGTGGAGATCGACGATGACGCAGGCGACGCCAAGTCCATAGAGATTTCCCAAACAGACAAGGGTTGGTACATCAAGCGCCCGGGCAAGACCGATTATCCGGCCGACGCCGACAATCAACTTCAGGACGTCTCCACCATACTCCTCGACGTCCGCATTCATGACTTGGCCGCGGAAGGCAGTGGCGAACACGCCAAACTGGGAGTGCTTGATCCCAACCAAGCCAATCCGGAAGACGCCGGAATCGGCAGATATCTTGCCTTGAAGAACTCCACGGGGTCCAACTTGGCTGAATTGATTATCGGGGACGAGGTCAAGGACCTGTCCGGCCTCCGATACGTTCGCAAACCCGGCGAAAACTCAGTATATATGGCCGAGATAGAGAACGTCAGCGACATTTCCTCCAAGTTCGTGGATTGGGTCGAGAAGGATTTCCTCGATTTGGACAAGTGGGACGTCAAGCGGATCACGTTGGACAACTATGAAGTAGCCCAAGGTCGTATCAAGCCGGCAACTCAACAAATTCTAGACTACAACAGCTCAGAATGGAAACTCTCCGGTTCCCCTCTTGCTCAAGGAGAAGAACTCGAAAAGGAAAAACTCGACGCGCTCAAAGACGCTCTGGACGATCTGGAAATCATCGATGTCGAGAGCAAACCCGCCATACTTGCAAGCAGCCTCCGCAAAGGCAATGAGTTTGTAGATGTGAACAACGCGCAAGCCCTCCAAGCCACAGCTTCATCACTTCAACAAAAAGGATTTTATGCTGCCAACGAACTCGATGCTGCCGGCAAACCCAAAACTTATCCGAATGGAAAGCCAATGCTCAAGGTCGTTTCCAACAAAGGCGAAATCTTGGTCGGCATGAAGGATGGCGTGGAATACGTGCTGCGTTTCGGGGAAACGTATCGTGGCCCCGAGGACGATGAAAACGCAACGGGGGACAGCCGGTACATCTATGCCATTGCCCGCGAGAGCGAATCCTAGCTGGATCCTCCCAAACTGGAACCCGTCCCCTCCCCTCTTCCTGCAAATCCCGCATCCGATGGTAACGCCAGCGCACCACCAGCGACGGCCGACAAAAACGCCACTGTCCCCAAGGGGAACAAGGGAGACGAAGGAGAAAAAGGGGCGGAGGGAAAACCTGACCCCACATGCCCGCCGCCGGCCCCTCCCGGCCCTCCACCAAACATCATGCCCCCCTCCGTTCCGCCGATAGCGCCTCCACCACCTCCTCCTGCCGTCCAGCCCGCGGCGCCAGACGCAAACGGATCCGCATCATCCGCTGATTCGAATGCCTCGAATCCCGCCGCAGAGTACGCCAAGAAAAGAGCCGAGCGAGATGCCGAGATAGCTCGCATAAAGGCAGAGAACACTCGGAAGCAAAACGAGTACAACGACAAGGTCAAGAAAGCGAAGGAAAGGGCGAAGGAATTGAACGAGAGCCTTGCCGGTTGGTACTACGTCATTTCAAACGAGGTCTACGAAAAGATTCGCCTCGACCGGGCCGACTTCGTGAAAATCAAGAAAGACGCCAATGCCACTTCCGCCGCCCTTCCGGAAGAAGTCAAGGCATCGCACGTTTTGGTTTCCTACAAGGGCGCCGCCAGAGCCGGTGCAGACGTCACCCGAACCAAGGAAGAAGCCAAGGCTAAAGCCGAAGAACTTCGGAAGCAAATTGTAGACGAAGGAAAGGATTTCGCCACCGTCGCCCGGGAAAACTCCGACGGTCCGAGCAAGACCAAGGGCGGGGATTTAGGCAAATTCAAGTTCGAGACCATGGCCAAACCGTTCTCCGAGGCTGCCTTCGCCCTCGAGATAGACACCGTTTCCGAGGTAGTGGAGACAACCTTCGGCTTTCACGTAATCAAGCGAACGGAATAGAGCTTTAGACCCGAGAGGGGTTTTTCCTTTCACAGACGGGGGCAGGCCCTATCCTGCTAAAAAATGGAATTGCCGTTCCAAAGAAAGGGAAAGAACCCGATCCTGTCGCGCATTCGCTCTGACGAGGATACCCGCCTTCGCCTAAAATACGACGTCTACTACCATGCGTTCGATGAGCAGTCCGGGACGCGAGTTGTCCGGGATGGTCGAGAGTACCTGATGCTCGCAAGCAACGACTACTTGGGGCTGACCCGACATCCCAAGGTGTTGGAGGCAGGTCAGAAAGCCTTGCGTAAGTGGGGATCGAGCACCACGGGTGCAAGACTCGCCAATGGAGGTCGGTCGTTCCACGTTGAGCTAGAGGAGGAGTTGGCCGATTTCCTAGGGAAGCAGGCTTGCCACGTCTATTCCGCTGGCTACCTCGCCTGCGCTTCCTCCATCGAGGCGTTCGCCCAAAGAAACGACTTGGTTCTTGCCGACAAGAATCTTCACTCCTCCCTCTGGTCGGGCATACGCCTCTCAGGTGCGCGGTGTGAACGATTCTCGCACAACAATCCGGACCATCTTCGAGAAATCCTTTCCGAGGAACCTGCAGAAACCGCAAAAATCCTGGCTTTGGAGGGCGTATACTCCATGGAAGGACATATTGCCAAGCTCCCCGCATTCGTTGAAATAGCAAAAGCACACGACTGCTTCACGGTTCTGGACGATGCGCATGGCTTCGGTTCCTTGGGCAAACAAGGACGGGGAACAGCTTCCCATTTCCAGCTTTCTGATGAAATCGACGTAATATGCGGAAGCTTTTCCAAGGCCTTGGCGAGCACTGGTGGTTACGTGACCTCGACACAAGAGGCCATTGATTTCTTGCGCAGCCATTCCAAGCAAGCCATTTTCTCGGCTGCTCTCTCACCATGCGCCGTCGCCTGCGCAAAGGCTGCGCTAGATATCATGCAAGAGGAACCGGAGCACCACGAACGGCTTATTGCCAACCTTATCCGTTACCGCCAAATTCTCAATGAACTTGAACTGGATAC
>CAZWTI010000176.1:0-2532 GCA_964637065.1 uncultured Puniceicoccaceae bacterium | reverse complement strand
ATTTAAGGTAACGAAACCATTTTCTCTGAAGGTTGATCCCGCCGTTGCAAAGACGAGCGGATAGCGGGACAGCAGGCTTTCAAGAAGAAACTTAACAAATCAAACTAAAGATGAAATCCAAGATTATCTCAATTTCACTATCCCTTTTGCTTCTGGGCTCGGCCTATGGGGCCGGTTTGGAGGTGAAGGAAGTCAAGCGTGGCAAGCCCGTGGACTTCCAGAACGAAATTCTTCCGATATTGAGGAACAATTGTCTGGCCTGTCACAATCGCACCCGTTCCAAGGGCGACGTCGTGCTAGAGACGCCTGCCGACATCCGCAAGGGCAACGACGACGGGCCTTTTGTGGAAGCGGGCAAGGGGGCCGATAGTTTTCTCTTCCAAGTGGCTGCGCACATGGAGGATCCTGACATGCCTCCCGCCAAGAACAAGGTGGGAGCGAAGAATCTCAAGCCCGATGAACTCGGTTTGCTCAAGCTCTGGATCGATCAAGGCGCCAAGGGAGAAATGCGGGCTGCAGCGCCCGTCGTCTGGCAGGCCTACCAACGGGCAAAACCGCCCATCTATGCCGTTGCCGTAGGGCCCAAGGGTCGCTTTGCCGCGGCGGGTCGTGGCAACCAGATTCATCTCTACGACGTATCCACCGGCAAGCAGGTTGCGAATCTGGCTGACCCTTCACTTGCGAAGCGCGGGTTCTATGGAGAGAACGACGCCGCTCACTTGGACGTCGTGAACGCTCTTTCCTTCCATCCCGACGGTCAACTGATGGCATCGGGCGGTTATCGCGTGGTCAAGCTTTGGCGCAGGGCCCAAGCCGAAAAGAAAAAAACCTTGGCATCGAAGATCTCTGGTTCGATCCCTGTGGTGAGCCCCGACGGGAAGTGGCTCGCAGTCGCCGAGGAAAACAACCAGACGGGCCTTTGGAGCATTGTCGAGGGGAAGAGGCTGCGTGGCCTGGAGAAACCGCAACCCCCCGTCAAGGGTCTTGCATTCTCCGCCGATTCCAAGCGTCTCGTTACGGGCGCCGAGGATGGTTCCGTCCGTCTTTGGAACGTTTCCGACGGAAAGCTTTTCGTCGAGGCCAAGCACGAGCAGGCTGCAGGAGCAGTCGCCAGTCTCGGCGAGGACGGGAAGTGGTTTGCTTCCGCACACGCGGACAAGATTGTCCGCATATGGGAGCTTCCCGCCGAGAACGGTGGAGAGGTGAAGATGCATAAGGAACTCAAGGGGCATACCGGAGATGTTTTGGCCTTGGCCGCCATGCCGAGCGATCCCAAGCAGCTCGTATCAGGTGCCAAGGACAACACTGCGCGAATCTGGAACGCCGAGACCGGAGCCGCCGTACGTTCGATCAGCGTGGGTGCTGCGGTC
Source organism: uncultured Puniceicoccaceae bacterium (assembly GCA_964637065.1). GTDB lineage: Bacteria > Verrucomicrobiota > Verrucomicrobiia > Opitutales > Seribacteraceae. The sequence goes on along the minus strand of CAZWTI010000176.1, from coordinate 1,162 downwards.
AACTCGGTTGCAGTTTCACCGGACGGAAAGCGTATCGCGACTGTTGGTGAAACTAACTATGCCCGTCTTTGGAACGTTGCCGACGGCAAGAAGATTGCCGACCTTCAGGGCAATCCAAAGCTAAAGCGTGAGTCTCTGCGAGAGGATGGAGAACTTGCCTTCGCCAAGACCGAGGTCAAGTATTTTACCGATGAACTGAAGAAACGAGGTGACGAAAAGAAGAAGGTTGCCGAACGCAAGACCAAGGCCGAGAAAGATTTCAAGGACGCCGCAGCCAAGCCCATAGCAGAGAAAAAGGCCGCTTCCGACAAGTCCAAGACGGAACGCGACGCTGCGGACAAGAAAGTCGAGGAAACGACAAAGAAGGCCGAGGAGCAGCAAAAGGACTTCGAGGCCAAGGAGACGGTTCACAAGGATGCCACCGCAAAGTCCAAGGACGCCACCGCCAAGGCCACGGCCCCTGAGGCTGCCGAGAAAAAGGCGATGCAGGATGTCGCCACCAAGAAGACTGCAGTCGCAAATGCCCAAAAGGCTTTGGACGGCTTTATCGCCACGAAGCAGAAGCCCGCCATGACCAAGGCGACGACTGCCGCTACCGCCCTGACCAAGGCGACTACGGATAAGACCGCTGCGGACAAGGCACTGGTGACCGCCAAGGCCGCCTTGACCAAGGCGACTACGGATTCTCAGGCAGCCGACAAGACCTCCGCGACTGCGGCGGCCGCCGCAGTAGCCGCCAAGACCAAGGCGACGACCGCCGCCACTGCTCTCGCGACCGCCACCAAGGATGCGACGACCAAGAAAACCACGGCTGCTGCTGCGAAGAAAGCTATTGATACGCTGATTGCGACGAAGCAGAAGCCCGCCATGACGGCCGCCGCCAAAGCCGCAACGGACCTGACGACGGCGATGACCAACAAGACGAATGCGGACAAGGCCTTGACCGGGATCAACCTGTTGGTGACGACGGGCATGACCGCCCTAAAGACCGCCGAGACCGTGATGACGGCAGCCGACGGCGTCATGAAGACAGCCGTGACGTCGGACACGAAGGCCAAGGCGGACTTGGTTGTCGTTGACAAGCTCGACTCGGACTAGAAGACATTGGGCACGACAGCCTATGCCGTGATGACCAAGGCGACGACCGATCAGACCGCGGCTA
>CAZWTI010000175.1:0-2954 GCA_964637065.1 uncultured Puniceicoccaceae bacterium | reverse complement strand
TGCCCGTGTCGGTGGTGTCCATTAGCGACTTCTCCAGAAGGCGGACTTCAATCCGTTTGTATCCTTCGGTGCTTTCGGGAATCAATTTAAGAGCGGCCCCAGTCCTTCTCGCCTCTTCCTCTTCCTTCCTCTTGGCTTGTTTTTCCGCCTCGGCCTTTTCCTTTGCTTCCTGCAGCGCCTTAGCTGCCTTTTGCTCGGCCATCAAACGGGCCTCGTCGGCCTCGCGGGTTTTCTGTGCGGATTCATTCTTCTCCTCCGAGTCAGCGGGTGCAGCAGGTTGACTATCTTCCGCCTTGGCCACGACCTCGTCGGGCTTCTCTTCCTCTTCACCCGGGAAGCTGAAGAAGGCGACCACGATGGCTATGACGAGGCCGATACCTGCCGCACCAATCACCATTACTCGTTTTTTCCCGCTTTTTGGTTTTCTTCCGGTTGCATCCTCGGGCTTGGTATCACCCGTTGGCTCGGCATCGCCTCCTGATTCTTCCGAAGGCCGTATCGCCTGTTCCTCGGATTCAACTTCGACCGTGGGTTCTATCGGTTCCCGCTCCTCGTCAAACTCCACCAGTTGGTCGATCGTCACCCATTGTTCCCACCCCTCGCAAATGGCGTGATCCTGCAGCGTAAAGTAACCCTGCTCGAGGTATTTCTGCAACTGTTCGGCCGTGTAGGGGCCGTACCGTTGTCCGTCCTTGCTGACGTATAGCTGCATCGTTGAACCTCAAGTCCACGGTAGGCGAGATGGTTGTGAGCGCAAGCCGTTAGCTTGCGTGGCCCTCTACCGTGAGTGTTTCAATCGTGAGCGAGGGCCCGCGTTTGGGCCGGGGACTTGGACGACCTCGAAATCTCGGCCCTTGACCCTCGTCAATTCCTCGAGTCCCTTTATTCGCTCGTCGGGAGCAACCGAGAGACACCAGTTGACGCCATTGTCGGCCACGAGCATTCCGAATTTCTTTAGGCCCTTCAGTACGGCTTGGGCCTGAGGCGAGAATCCGGCAAGGTCGAAATCCGCGCGCAATCGAAGCCGTTCGCCCATCCTCGGAAGATTTGGGTCGGTGAGTCGACTTGCGAAGTGCGTGGCGGGATAGACATAGGCTCGCCTTGTCTTTCTGATGGTGCCCCGCATCGCGTGACGGACCATCCCGCTTGCCAATTCGTCATATCGGATCACAGCGGGCAAAATGGGCAGGCCCGCGGCATCCGCGGAGGTCCATCCGTCGGGCCTCAGCTTGTTTGAGCGAAGATCAAAGGTCGATGCCTGAGCCGCTTGCCAGCCGGAATTCGTTCTCCTCACCGCGAAGAATTCGTGCAGGCGACCATTGTGCGGATCGAGCACGATCACATGTCGGTCTCCTCGACCGGACCTTTGGTGAATCCCGAGGTCCAACCCATTGAGGGGCCATCCTTCGACGGGAGCGTTAGAGGGTACGGGAAAGGGCCCCTTGTCGGATTCGCCGGGGTATCCGACGACATTGACCTTGATCCTTGGTTGGTTCGGCGGAACTATTACCGAGCCCATGTCGCGATTGAAGTAGAGGTGGCGGTTGGGTTCGGCCGAATCGATGATCTTCTTCGAGTCGGGATGAATTGGGTAACTCGATACGTCCTCGTTCCAGGGGTTGTTCGGCGGAAAGATTTGAAGGGAGGACATGATTCGGTCGGCCTGCGGGGTATTAAAGAGGATTGGTTCGGTCACCTCGGGCAAGCGCATTCCCGGTTTGGCCAATCCGCCTCCTGTTGAGTTCGGGGCCTTTGGCTTGCCTGAGAAAGTCGGCGGTTTCGCCTTCTCGAAAGTTAGCCTGAAGTTGCCAAAGAAAAGGATGGTTTCTACCCCGGCTAGATACCAGTGACGAACTGTCGACAGATCGGGCTTGGAACCGTCGTTGTTCCTCAGTTCATGAAGATTGATTGAAAATTGGTTCTCTCCGGGCACGAATTCGAGCTTCTCGTCGATCCTCCCTGCAAAACCTCTTCCTGATTCGTGTCTTACCGTCAGTGTGACGCTGGCCGGTTTCTGCGTTGGATGGAATGCATTGAAGCTGAGCGTGTCCGCCTTCGTCCAATCCCTCCGGAGTTTTCTCGACTGTCCGAAGGATCCCCCCGTCCGTCCGTAGTCGACCTTTAGTCTATTGCCTTCGAAATCTTCCGATTTCCCGATCTTCATATTTATCGAACCCGAGGTGTCGTTTGGGATTTCTCCGGAGCCCGTGTCGAGAATAACAATGTCATTTCCTCTGATCGAGGTCGTCAAAGTCATCAACAGACATGTAATCAAGGAATGGAATCTCACTTGTAAGATCTTTGATTTTTCGCCGAGTCGAAGGCGAGTGACTGTGGATTTCGATCCAAGCACTACTTGCGTTTTTCTATTGTCGGAACGCTTTCACCTTTTTGCGATAGCTCTTTGTCCAGCAACTTGCGTACGGCTCCCATCAACACTTCCTCCACTTCGGGAGCCACTCGGGAGGCTCCCGGACTGGTCTCGTAACCGCCCTGTTCGTAGGCGATTTTCGTGCCGATGTAGCCCGGCGCGTATTCTCCGTAGGCGGCCATGGCGACGAAGAGGTCGGGGCGAAGTTTTTGGGCGTTGAGCTGATATTCCACCAACAAATCGCCGGGCATGTGCAGGATTCGAGCCTGCTTTAGCTTGAGGCAACTTACGTCGATCGTGTCGCCCGCCAGGCAGCTTCGGAGCCAGGTCAAGTTCTTGGCGGCGTAGAAACGATCAATGGGCTTTACCTTCTCGCTGGCGACGGTCCGTTCCAGCTTGTCCCCGTCAAGGTGTTTTGCCACCGGAAGCAATACCCGTTCATCCCGCCATTCGACGTCGGCAGTCTCAAGCGGCGCTTTTTTCGTATTCTCCCAAGCCAGCTTCATGCCGGCGGCCACGCGATCGGCCAAGACCTGCCTGTTCGCGTGCGAACCGTCGTTCCACTTCCCGGCTCCGATGTCGC
>CAZWTI010000174.1:0-5216 GCA_964637065.1 uncultured Puniceicoccaceae bacterium | reverse complement strand
AGCGCCATGGCGGTTCCGTATTGCTGATGATAATCGTATAGCGGATAGTCCCACCAGGAACCGTCTTTTTCTTGAAGAGGAACGAGGATTGCCGCCAAGTGGTCCTGATAGAGGCCTTGCTCATTTCCGGGAAGAGTTTTTATGCAGAAAGCAGCGTAATAGTGTCCATAGTAGAAGAAATAACCTGCCACCTTAAACCAAGATTCGTGGGGTATTGGACGCTTGCGCGCCATGCTAAGCCATCCATTGCGAGTGATGAGGCGATCGAGACAGGTCTTATGAACATCGTTGGTGATCGTCTTGTCTCCCCAGATTTGCAGTGCGAGGTTGCACGCGTGGGAACGACCCAAGCTTCCACCCGGTCGATTGATGCCGCGCCGCGGTTTCCACTTTAGGTATTCCCCGTAGAGATAGCTATGGTCCGGGAGACGTTGTCTTTGGGTCGCGTCGTAGGCTCGTTTCACGAGTTTCGAGGGAGGTTCGAATCCGCGTTCCTTGGCTTCATGAAGGGCCAATAGTCCAGTGGCATTGACGAAGGAAATGGAACTGCCTGAAGGTTGCTTTGTGTGTGCGTTGAAATCGTAGTAGCCCCAACCACCATCAATGGATTCATAGCGCTGGAGCATTTCGGTCTGATGCCGGATAAGCTCGTCGATGCGGCCGAGCCGAGCGGTGGCGTTAGCATCTTTCCCGATTACAGCCCGATCCCGCATCCGAACCAAGGCCTGTATGCCATAGGCATGAGCCCAAACATTGTAGATTGCAATAGGAGTTGCTCGTCGCAGGTAGGGAAGGCGCTCCAGTAGGTGGTCTTCCCCCTTTTTGATGGTGTCGGCAAAGGCGGGATCTCCCGATTTGTTTTCAATCAGGGCGGCAATGCTGAGCGCCGTCACGGCGAGACGAAAGGCACGGTGGGAACCGGGAACGGGAGCAAAGATGTTCATTCCCTTTGTTTGACGGGCCGAGCCCCACGAGCCATCAGAATTCTGCCGGTTCTTCAGGAATGCGCAGCCTCGGTGAATAGAAGCTTGGATGGCCTTTTGCGTAGGAAAATCGATCTTGGGCAGATGATTCGAGACCTCGTCCTCACCCTTCGCGATGAGCGATAGGATGGGGAGTAATAGGGAAAGCGGAAATACGAAAAGCTTGATCACTTCTTCGGCTTTTCTGCCAGAATCTCCTTACCCGGACGAAGGCCTTCGAGGATTTCGATCTTTTCACCCGACTTTTCTCCCGTCTTCACCTGTTGTTTCTTCGGTTTTTTATCTTTGCGGTATAGATAGACGTACTTGTTGTCCTCATCCTCTTCCTCAGAAAACACGGCAGAGGCGGGAATGACTACGGCATCCTTTTTTTCATAGACTACGAATTCCAACTTGCATGACATTCCCGGAAGGATCGCCGAGGCGTCCTTCGGCAAGTTGACGTCTGTGATTAGATCGAACTTTCCGGGAGCAATTGGAACCTTTGACACCTCACGGACCGATGCAGTAATCTTTGCCTTGGGAAAAGCTTTGCTTATCACTTTCCCCTTCAACCCCTTCTTCACCCGTCGGAGATTTTGTTCGGAGAGGTCGGCCCTTACGGAGATCGGTCTAGACTCGACGATAGTCATGAATACTTCATGTGGTTTAAGAGCTCCGCCTCGGCGCAGGCGAGACTTGAGCGCGTTGTCACCAGACCATTTCCCTCGGTCAAAGGTTCCTCTGTACAGTATGCCGGAAGAGGGTGAGGGTACAGCCATAGCTTTGCGATCGGCTTCCAATCGAGAAAGGTTTTCCGTGGCTTTCTTTTTTTGTTCATCGAGTTTCTTTAATTCCAGTTGCTTCTTTTCAAGTTCGGCGGGTTGAATCTTTCGAAGTGACTGGATAGAAAGCTCGTCTCGTTTGGCTGTTTCCCTTATCGTCGTATCCTTACGCGGAAAGTCTATCTTGAGGGTTTCCTCATTCCTGATTTGGGCGGACTCGAGGGAAAACTTCGCCCTGGCCACGGCATTTTCCGCACGCAACAGAATGATTTCCTCGGTTTCCTCGGTGAGGTCGTCGGCTTCGTACATCTTCTTTAGTTGGTTGAGCTCTTCCTGTACGTAAGCTAGGGAGTCCTTGGAACTTTTTAGGCTCATCGCGGCTGCTCGCTCGCTAAAGGGACGGTGGATTTTTTCGTAACGGGCGAGATCCTCCTTGGAATGCTTTTCGCGGCGTTCGATAGCAGCTAATTCCAAGGGTGCAACCGCTTCGGCAAGCTTGAGATTGGCGGTTGCTATGGAACGATCCAAATCCAGCAAACGCAAATCTTGACGAAGAGTGTCGATTTTTTCGTCAATTTTCTCCAAGTCCAGTTTGACCAGCGACTGTCCCTTCTTGACAACCGTTCCCTGCGGCAGGGCTTCCAGCACCGTCAGCAAGGCCCAAGACTTGGTCGCGATGGTTACCTCACTGGCGCCGGCGCTCTCGAATATTCCGTCTAGTTTCAACTCAATTCGAAAAGTCTCTTTCTCAGCCTTGTGAATCTTTGGCTTTTTTTCCTCCTTATCCTGTTCGGGCTTGGCGTCGCCTTCCTTGCTTGCCTCTTCCGTCTTCGCATTTTCCTTCGATTGCTCAGTTTTCGCTTTTGAACTGGGCTCCTCCACCTCGCTTTTTTTCTGGTTCTCGGCATCAGTTTTTGCTTCTGGTGCTGCGAGGGCAAGAGACAGTGACATTTGTAAGGCAATCAGGATTCTTGGGATGCTTTTCATTGTTTTGCTTAAGAGAGGAATTTTTGCATTGCACAGAAAATCCTAGCCACCAGCCCTCTGCAATACGAAAGCTGTTTTCTTTATGCCCGTTCGTTTCAGGAGGATATCGAAAGGGTTTCCGCCAGGGTGGAAACGTCGCCACCGGAGGGCATCTGGTAGGCTCGAAGATCAAAGCGTTCCAAGGAAGCAATCAGGTGATCGAAAATATCGCCCTGTACGTTCTCGTAGTTCACCCATGCCACGTCGTTGACGAAGACGTAAATCTCGATGGGGAGGCCTTTTTCGGTCGGTGCAAGTTGCCGAACGAGAAAAGTCATGCCGTCCTTATGGATTTTCTCATTTGTTCGCAGATAGGCGATACAGTAAGCTCTGAACGTTCCCGCATTCGTAAGGCGTCGTCCATTCACAGGTTCGGCTAGATTCACTTTCTCGAACTGGTTGTGCACCTCGACTTCCTCCTCCTTTTCTGCCAAGTAATCCTTGAGGATTTCAATTTCTCGAAATCGAGCCATGAGTTTTTCGTCCACGAAGCGTATGCTTCGCAAATCTAGGGAAATGCTGCGCTTGATGCGTCGCCCTCCGGATTCGCTCATGCCTCGCCAGTTCTTGAACGAATCCGTGACCAAGGCGTGTGGAGGAATTGAGGTGATGGTCTTGTCCCAGTTTTGTACTTTCACCGTGGTCAGCGAAACTTCAATCACTTCACCGTCCGCCCCGAACTTCGGCATTTCGATCCAGTCGCCTTTTCTCACGAGATTGTTCACCGAGAGTTGAATGCCCGCGACTAACCCAAGGATGGCATCCTTGAACACAAGTAGGAGGACTGCAGTCAGTGCGCCGAGTCCTGAAATGAAAAACAGAGGATTCTTGTCGAAAAGGATCGAGAGAACAAAGATCACGCCTACTGCGTTGATGATGATTTTAAGAGCCTGAGAGACTCCTTTCATCGGGAGTCGAGCCGAAATTTCGTGGTCTTGGTAAAAGACAAGCGTAGCATTCAGAAATGCATCAATGACGAAAAGTCCGATCACCACGAGGTAGACGTTCACGGCTATTTCGGCCATACCCGACAAGGAGGCGGATCCCGCGAACAACCATGGAGCCAAAAGCTTGACCACAATCGCCGGAACTAGATGAGCGAGCCTTTGAAAGAGTCGAACTTCGATCATCACCTCTCCAAATTTGGCCCAATAGCGTTGAATAAAGGAACGTACAAGTTTCAGCACTATCCCTCTGGCCAGAGCGTTTGCTATCCACGCCAAGGTGATTAGGGCTAGAACGGTCACTGAACGAGCCACCCAAGAAGCGGCGGTTTCGGAAAAGTTCAAAACGTCCACAAACCAAAATTGGAGTTCGTTAGGAGAAAGTGGCATATCGTTCCTTTTCAGGAAGCTTTAATCTTTACCTTATTTGGCAAAGAAAAAAGGTTTTTGTCCTTAATCGTTCAAGACCTTGGATGGGCGTGCAAATCCCCGCAATTGTTTGACAGGAAAGAAAAAAGCCTGCCTAAGATGTGCTCGAACCTCAGCCAAGAGACTCGACCTGTTTAACGTCCAGGGGAAAGGTTATCCTGTTGCCGTTGCGAGCGATCATACGCAATACGGCTTGAACGCCCTTCTCGAGAACGGCTTCCGGTTCGAGATCGAGAGCGATGGCAACTTCACGAATACTTTGGCTTGTTTCCTCGGAGCAAGATATAGGTCCGGTTGAAGCAAACTCCGTACGAGGTTGTACGGTCGAAGGCGTTGGTAATGTAGTCGTCACCCCGGATTCGGCTTGAGTGGCGGAGAGTCGGTTGGCTGGTTCTGTCATGGTATCGGAAATTGGTTGGTTGGGTTCCAGTTCGTGATCTGCTTGAACTTCAGGATCGGTGGAGAGGCTAGAAAGTTGTGGTTGTTCTTGCGGGAGTTGATAATGGTTCTCTAGAGGGGCTTGGTGAGGAGGGTCTTGCCCACTCAGGTTGCGACTGAGTTCCTCAAGGTACTTGTCTTGCTCCAAAGCCGTAAGCCTCTCTTTGGCTACCTCCAGTTTTCCCTGAACGTTGCTTATCTCTTCCTGCAACTCGGACGGATTGTCGGTCGTGGACTCCTGAGACCTGTCCAGACCCTCCCGTAGGGCGCCTATACGTTTTTCCAAAGCCTCTTTCTGGGCTAGAACTTCCTTTATAATGTCTTCGGTCTCTTCTCGCTTATGCGTAGCACCAATTTTCTTCTCAAGGGAACTCTTTTGCTTGTCCAATTCCGAGATAGCCCAGTGCAAAGACCTTATTTGGTCATCCAGCAACTCTGGTTTCTGCTCCTTAGTCATTCTTGTCCTTATGAATTGCTAAAAACTTCATGTAAAGCCCAAGAAGTTCAAATGAATAACTTTTAAGGCTACCACCATAAAACTGTGTTACCTTTCGTTTCAATGGACAGGGTCTACTGAAAAACGTTCGATCCTCAGCAAAGAAAAGCCCGACATGTTGTCGAGCGTATTGCAA
>CAZWTI010000173.1:0-2720 GCA_964637065.1 uncultured Puniceicoccaceae bacterium | reverse complement strand
CTTGATGCTGACGCGTTTCTCGGCGCGTCTGGCCTGGTTGAGCCGCTATTCCTTCGCCTTTTTCGTGGGGCTGGGTGCCGGGCTGACGATTCCCCGCTATACCTCCTCCTTCATTCTCGCGCAGATCGAGCCGACCATGCAACCGCTGAGCCTGAGCTGGGCCGGACTCGATCTTCTGGTGATTCTGGTAGGAGTGATCGGGGTTCTGGTCTACTTCTTCTTTTCCGTCGAGCACACCGGGGTTGCGGGACGGGTATCTCGGATCGGGATCTGGTTTCTGATGGTCTCGTTTGGCGCCTCTTTCGGTTACACGGTGATGGCGCGGATCTCACTTCTGATTGGTCGGGTCAGTTTTTTGCTGGAGGACTGGTTGCACCTGATGTGACAGGATTGTAGCCGCGAGATAAGACGACGAGATACTGACCTCAATAGGACGTTCGGTATACAACGTTAATACGTAATTCTGAATCCTCTATCAGCAGATCTTTTTGCTGTGACCCGATGCGCCATCTGCGATGGCCAAACATCGGCCGCGCTTCAGACATGGTGTATCGATGTATAGTTCGGTAGCCGGGGTCCACAATCCCCCACAATACTTCGTTTCGTCGCAGCTATGTCCTTGGCCAAAATCGCTATTGCGAGAGACGGGCAGGGTGATAGAAAATTTATTGACAAATACAACATCACGCAGTAGACTCGGGTATGGTGAAGATTCCCATCTTACTACCATTTAAGAGAGGTATACGCTCATGGCTAAAATAGCAAGATATTTGCAGTTTTTGCTGCTGGCCGCTTTTCTAGTCGCACCGCAGGGTATGCTCCACGCGGACGATCACGAAGCCGCTGGCGATGCGAGCGCGATATACGAGATGGCGCCGGTTACAATAACCGGTACTCGTATCAACAGTGCTGAAAGTGCGTCACCGTCTCCGATCGTGGTATTGTCGATTGAGGACATCAAGTCTCAGGGAATGGCATCTATTGGCGATGTTTTGCAGACCCTGACCGTTCAATCGAATGCGATAAATACGCAGTCAAATAACGGCGGGGACGGTTCGACTCGGATTAGCCTGCGCGGGCTAGGCAGTTCACGCACATTGGTTTTGGTGAATGGCCGCCGCTTCGTTCCAGGTGGCACTGGTGCCAATTCTTCGGTTGATTTGAATTCCATTCCAGCCTCCGTCATTGAACGTATCGAAGTGCTCAAAGACGGGGCCTCAGCGGTATACGGTTCCGATGCTGTCGGCGGAGTTGTAAATATCATCACACGGTCTGAAATGGAAGGTGTCGTGGTTGATCTTTACAGTGGGATGGCAGGTGCTGGCGACGGCGACGTGCAGGATATCAGCGTTACGACCGGTTTTTCCAGCGACAAAGGCCGCATCTTGTTTTCGGCCGGATATCACGAGCGCAAGCCGGTTTGGACCGGGGATCGAGATTTCAGTGTAACCGACAAAAGTTACGACTGGGAGGAAAATGATGGTGATTCCTACTCGAAAAACGGCAGTTCGGCAACGCCCGAAGGCCATATTATTGATCGCCTAGACGAGGAGGGCAATGCGGCCTGGCAGGCGATCGTTGAGGCAGCCGGAGAAAGTGCAGGGGATTACCACCGCGATCCCGAAACCGGATGGCGGCCGTTCAATTGGAGCGGAATTTCCTCAGATGGTAGCGGCGACACCTATAACTACCAGCCGGCCAATTATCTCTATACCCCTCAAAAGCGCTACAGTTCTTTTTTGACGGGTAGTTATGATCTTGATAAGTCGCGTGTCTATTTCGAAGTTTCGTACACCAATCGCCAATCAGACCAGAAATTGGCTCCGACGCCTCTGTTTATTATTTCCGAAGGAATCAGCGTATCAGCTGAAAACAAGTATAATGACTTCGGTCGTGACTTTATTGATGTTCGCCGCCGTTTTGTAGAGTCGTCAAATCGGAATTTTCTTCAGGATCTCGATACCTATCGCACCGTTTTGGGCCAGAAATTCGTTCTTGGTGGGTTTGATCACGATGTGTCATTTTCGTATGGCCGAACCGAGGGAACGAATGTCAATGAGGGCCGCTTTATTCGCAGCAACGTCGAACAGGCTTTGGGTCCGGATGCGGGATGCACGGCGCCATGCGTTCCCCTCGACATTCTCCACGGTGTGGGCACGATCACGCCAGAAATGCTAAAGTATATTCAATATACAGGTATCGCCCGCGGGCATTCGCAACAGAAAGTCCTACAGTGGAATGCAACTAGTGAAGTGGCCAAACTGCCCGCTGGTTCGGTAGCGATCGCGTCGGGCTTGTCCTACCGGTGGGAAGCCGGGGCCAGCATTCCCGACCCTGTTACCGCATCAGGCAATACCACCGGCAACAAAGAGGAGCCCACAGCCGGCGAATATTCGGTTGGTGCTCTGTATGCTGAGACCATTCTGCCGCTCTATACGGCCGACAATTTCGGCATGAATCTGACGGCGGCTGGGCGCGTTTTCAATTACGACACCTTCGGTTCGGGTTTCACCTATGAGGCTGGTACGCGTATTGAGCTGCCACAGGGGGCCGCTATACGCGCTACTGCTTCGAATGCATTCCGTGCTCCGAGCATTGCCGAGATGTTCTTGGGCAACACCGATAGTTTCCCACTGGTCAGCGATCCGTGCAGCACAGTAGATGAGGCCGGTGAAGCTCGTGAACTTAGTACACAGCAAACAGAAAATTGCAAGAATGCG
>CAZWTI010000172.1:0-5697 GCA_964637065.1 uncultured Puniceicoccaceae bacterium | reverse complement strand
CCTTCCCCAAGAGGTCGGATGTAATTTGTTTTCTTGGTAAATCCCCCCAATTCCAAGCCGCCATCGATCCAGACGAATCCCAGTCAAGAGACCAGCACTGAATCCAGGTCGAAATCTCTGATAATGATCAGATTTCGTTAGAGAACGATTACGAACATTTTTTATCCTGTAGGGATAGGCAAAGGAAACTCTTGGCAAAAAATAGTAATCGAACCTATCCTTACGAGCAGGACCCGAACTTGCGGCAGATTCACCTAGAGGATTGATGACTTGGTTGTCGTGGGACAGGTAAGAACCCCGAGCTTGAACGTTAAAGGCTAGCAGATTCTCATCGGCGGACTGGGAGTCGGCGACATCAACGCGGGGCTCAATTGCATTCGCGCCGGATGGAGGGGGAGGTGGGACATAGGTAATCTGCCTGTTCACCTCATTCGAAGTCGGCAACTTTTGTTCCGGGCCGACAACAAAAGGATCCCCTCTCAAATTGGCAGAATTTCGACCAAAAAAGACTTGGTCAAAGCGCCTCCTTAAATCATAGAGGTTTCTGGAGTGGTCATTCAGGTCCTGCTTCATGCCTCGAATTTGCCTGGAGTGGTAGAAGCTCTTCTCGTCCAGAGTCTGGTTGAAGGAAGGTATCGCGCTATCTTCAGTTCCATCGATAGAGGTGTAATCGATATCGGAACCACCTGAATATTGAGCAAATAAGAAGCCGGTCGATTGCAGCATCAACAAGTACAAAGGAAGACTCTTCAAGCAGAACCCTATTCTCATCTCACAGCCTTGCCGTTACAGATCGCCGAAACCAGTTGAATCTTGTCCGCTTGCATTCGATGAGGCAGGGGCGCTCTCATCACTCGAGGTAGTCGGATAATCTCCGTAATCCGCCGTTCCCTGTATATACTCCAAGAATTGTCCGAAAGGAGTCGTCACGCTCGGGTCGATGTGCGGGTTCAGCCAAATCCAATTTGAGACCTCGGCATTGTAGAGGTAGCCAGGGATATCGGGACTTAACCAGCTCCAGCCATGGGCAGGAGTGTAGAACCAACCCTTGTCGCCGACAGTCACGGAGGGAAGCAAGACGCCCTTGTCGGCAGAGATGAATCGATAGAGATCGATTCTTTCGGAGGAGTTGTGTTCGGACCACAAAGTTAAAACTTCGTTTTTACCTGCCGTTTTCCCTATGATCAAACCGTCCTGATAATCGGCATGAGAAGAATTGTAGTCAGCCCACAAACCAATTACCTCGCTCCTGCCGTCTTCAACCCCTTTCGTATAGTTGCCATCGGATGGACTGCCGACTGTGGCATTCAAGTCTGCGTCCGGGGCGTTCGATCCATTCGAAGGAGATGTTGCATCCGGAAAAGTAATGCCCAAGAGCTGATGGTGAAGCGGGACAAGATCCAACACCAATCGCTCGGCAGTACTATTGGCATCCAAGCCCTTCTCAACTTCAAAACCATCCAAGATGCCGTCACCATCCGTATCGTTGTTGTCGGCATTAGTTTTGTGGACATAAAGTTCCTCATAGTTGGTCAAGCCGTCAGCATCCGTGTCATTATCGTCACGCACGAAATGCAACTCAATAAAAGAGACGCCATCGATCGGCTGGTACTCGAGGGCAGTGGAATTGTAGTCCTTCGGTTGAAAGCCCTCAGGAGTAGCCACATGCCAGTACCTGAACAAGAAACCGGGAGTTATCGTCTTCAGCTTGATGATTCTCGAATTAAACTCTTCGAGAACACTGTATTTAACAGTCTGGTTTTCATCCAGGCTTTGGTTTACCTCGCCTAGGACGGCAGGTGTCGGGAAAGTGGAGTTGCCTTCGCCGTCCGACATGTTCGAGTCCAGCTTGAAAAGAAATTTAACTGTATTGATCTTGCTCGCAGCCAGTTCCTCAGCACCCAGATCCTCCAGAAATGCAACGGTCGGTTGATCGACGTCACCGTCTTCAATAGTTTCGGGATCGATGGGATTGGTGCGACTCAGGAACTCGGCGTAATTGGAAACGTTGTCGAAATCGAGATCGGTTGCGCTATCGTTGAGATCAAGAGGGTCTAGGCTAAGCGAAGGGCGAGCGGCGGGATCGTATCTGACACTTTGGTTCAAGTCCCTGAATAGATAGCGAACGTTCTGCGCTTCCTCCCAGAATGCATCGTCATATGTGGCATTGTCTTCCCTGAGACGATTCCAGTCAATCACCTCCCAATAGTCGGGTATCTTGTCGCCGTCGGTATCGTTTAAGTCATGTCTAGTTCCGTAGAGGCTTTCGTCATAATTGCTCAAGCCGTCTCCATCATAATCGCCCGAATCCGGAACGAAAGTGGCAACGACCCTCAAGTCTTGAAGAACCGTGAAATTTGCATCCACTTGCTCCATCTTGGTAGTTTCATTCAAGCTAGATGCATAGGAATGTAGTTCTAGGGGTGACAAGGCATCAAGGACTTTCAAGTCGCCCTCGAAGCGATAGCCTTTGGCGGGAATCGCCCTCACGGAAAAAGGACGATCGTAGGGGCGAGTAAAGATCGCACCGGATCCATACTGTGTGTCGTCCACGTAAAATTCCCCTGACCCCGAGAAACTAAGGGCTATGCTCTTCGGCTTGAGGCCAAAAACGGCTGTATAGTTATGATCACCCGAAATATTGACGTAACGAGTTGCATTAGTGTCGCCATCTGGCAGCCACCTGAGAAAATCATGACCGCCTTCGGGAACGGCATCCAATTGGATTTTGTCCCCGAAACGATACTGCCGTGAAGGCGAGTCAGGCAAAAGCCAAACCACACCCCCCGCAGGAAGATTTGTTTTCTGAATCCCTCCCTCCTCAAACACGGCCGTCACATTCAAGTCATAGGTTTTGGGCTCGTAAACCGAGACAATCGTCAGGTTGGAATCCTCCAACGTGAAATAGTCGAGGGCAGCATTCTCGGGGTAATTCTCGTCATTCTTGACATCTATGGTGGCGGTGACCTCGTAAATGCCTTTCGAGCCTTCTTCACGCGGCTCACCATCAAGGTGCTTGATGCTGTAGCCATCCGTAACCGGAAACTGCGGCACGAACACCTTGTCGCCCGAAAGGTGAAGCGATTTCTCAATGACGTGGGGCGGATCCGGATCGTCCGCCGTGGGCTCCCTGAAATAAATCTTATGCTTGAAGTAGAAGGATTTGATGCTGAGATCGTACTCGGCGAAGACGTGGCCCTTCAGTCCCAGGATCGACATTCTGGAATTCTTGGGCACCTCGCCCTCGATTGGTGAATTGTCGCCATCTTCCATGGACCATCGCCAATTCACGTCCACCTTGCCGGGGTTAATGATTGTAGCGTTGGCGTCGCCGGCTTCATGGAATTGCAGCGACAGCACGACGTCGCTCCCCTCGACAAAGCTATCGACTCCGAGTTCCATGCCATTCCCACCGGGATAGATTTCAATATCCACCCCCTTGATGGAATTGCTGGGGACGAGCAGAAATTCACCAGGTATGGCGGTTACTCGGAACGAGACGGGTTTGAAAACCGGCTCCGCAACAACACCGGCATCGGTTGTGCGCATTTCGCGTTTCAGCCGGAAGGTTAGCCTGTGGGTTGCGCTGGCGCTTGTCGATGCTATCGGCAAAAAAGGCACCATATCCAGGGTGTGATTGAAGTCCGTGGGGTAGAGATTCTTCCAATATAGCCAGGATTCGCCACCAATCAGTGTGGTGTTCATATCCAGTTCCCAACCAGTGGGAACTGTATAGATTATACTCTTCTTCTTGCCCAGACCGGGGCCCTCCTCGGAGTAATCTGGGTCAACGTCCTCATTGGCCGAGGCGGTAACGTTGAGATCGGAAGGACTGTATCTTGGTGGTTGGACGAGGAAATCAAAGTTCTTCTCCTCGAAGATGGGGATGATGGATTTGTTGGAATCAAAGATAATCGTAAGAGGATTCGCGGTATAGTAGGTGCTTCCGTCCATGGCGCCTCCGTGCGTGGAATTAGTGTCGATCTTGGCCGACCCATTCTTAATCAACCCCGGCAAGTCCGCTGCAGCCTGCTCTGCTTCCGTCTCGCCCTGCCTTATCACCCATCCAAGCAATTGGTATCCCAAGCTCGCATTGGCCTCGAGGATCACGGGAGCGGTCTCGAAATAATTTCCGGTAGAGGAATTGACCTCAGAACCGTTGGCCTCCCGAATCAACACCGTGCCGAGGTCATTCGGCCTGTTGACTGTGTCGTCTTCATACCCCCCTCCGTCGGTGGTATAACGCCCCCACACTAACGAACTATGCGGAAAGGTAGCGGTTGGGCTTGGATCGGTTGCAATGGAAATGGTATACGGGATTGGTTCGAACTCGGCTAGGAAATCGGCATCCGAACCTGCAACAGTATAAGTTAAATCTCCTGAGGAGGGGAGCCCTCCCGGGTTTGAGGCTGGATCGTTGAAAGTGGTGTTCCAATCCCAATGCTTGAATCTCCAATGACTGGGGTTTGAGGTGATCTTTAGAGTGGTTGGTAACTTGTCACGCTTAATTCCCATTCCCTCGGCCGTTACGGGAGATGCCTTGTTGCTAATGGTAAAGTTGCCTTCCAGCAAGGGATCGGAAGCATGGGGAGTGAAGGTGATGGTGAAAGTCTCGACCGGGTCCCGGGCGGGTGAAGTGGCTCCGAAGGTTTTGTCCCGCAAGTATCCGTCCAAATCATAAAGCCATTCAGTGTCGATGATGCCGTCGCCATCCAAGTCCATCCCATGGTTTGTGTCAACGTCTCCAGAAACTGAAGTTACAAGAACTCCATCAGAATCGAAGAGGTTTAGAGGATTTTTTGACGTGTCTTCAATGCTATTATACGAGCCACCCGAAACGTTATATAGGCACGATTCGTAAAAAAGCGTGCCTAAGGTCGTAATTATGTTGTTGTTTGTGGGTTTTGTATCGAGAAACGTACAAAAGCGGAAGTAACCGCCCTTTCCCAGTACCATGCTAGAAGCCATTGTAGCCGTGTCGGATGTATTGTTTTCGAACCTACACCCATAAAAACTCCAAGCGCCGTTCTCGCCCAATCCCAGAAAGTAACACGCGCCGCCATTTGCACCATGCGTTTTGTTGTTCAGAAATTTGGAGTTAACAATTTTAATGGTTGCCCCAAATTCAGCTGCACCAGCGCCTCCTCCCCCGTCACCTTTTGCCAGATTGTCATCGAAAATACACCAGCTCAAATTAACAGTACCCGACACGACGTAAAGCCCCCCTCCGATTTCGGCAGACGTATTGTTGATAAATTTTATTCTGTTCAAAGTAACCTGGCCGGATTCGACGAGAATCCCGCCGCCATCTTCTCCAGGTGAATACCCATCCCGGACGGTGACGCCATCCAGAGTGACGTTGCCATTGATCCTAAGCACTCTCTTCTTCTTGCCGTCTTGCGGGCCTTGCAAAATGGTAGCGGTAGCCGGTTCGGAATGTCCTGCGTATTGCTTATGAAATTCGCTTCCGGTTTTATTCCGGGCAAAGTCTCTTTCCCTGGCATCAGTTTCAGTGCCGACGAACCCACCGTAAATCTTAATGGGTTTTTTGATGGAGTAGACAGACTCGGATGCATTTATGGAATAGTTGCCGTCGTCCCCGTAAGTTCCCGCAGCCAACCAGACCTCACCGATTGAACCGTTGGCGTCCATTTCCCGTAGAGCCTTCCCGAAGGTCTTGTATGCACTACCCCAGCT
>CAZWTI010000171.1:0-3939 GCA_964637065.1 uncultured Puniceicoccaceae bacterium | reverse complement strand
ATCCCGTGGTACAACCGGTTGAACGTGGTGAACCTGACGTTCTTGATCTTCCTACTCGCGGCGGGAGTGTCTCTTCCCGCCTTGGAAGGGTCGGGACGGAACCTTGACTACTGGGAAAACCTCACACGGTTCGGGGCCAAGTTTTTCCCTCCCGACTTTTCCATCCTCGACCGAACCATCTCGGCTCTTTGGGAAACCTTTCAGATCGCGGCCCTCGCCACCTTTTTCGCAATCGGTATTTCACTGGTCCTTTCAGTAGGAGCCGCCCACAATCTGGCCCCCAGCTGGCTAGTGACCTCAACCCGCATGCTGTTGAACGTCATCCGCACCATCCCCAGCCTGCTCTGGGCATTGCTGGCGGTTGTCATCGTCGGTTCCAACTCATTGGCAGGGGTGATCGCGCTGACCTTCTACAGCATCGGCTACCTCGGGAAATTCTACAGCGAGGCCTTCGAAGCGGCAGACGTTCGGGTTCGCTCAGCACTCGAGGCAATTGGGGCGAGTCGCTTGCAAGCTTTTCAGTACGGGCTTTGGCCGAATGTGAAACCACTGGTCTGGAGTCATTCGCTGTGGATGCTGGAATACAACGTGAGGTCGGCGAGCATCATCGGATATGTTGGGGCCGGAGGCATCGGTCTTCACCTCAAGCTATATGCAGAATCTCCCGAGGGTTGGGATAAATTCAGCACTGTTTTGCTGTGTATTCTCGTAGTGGTGACCTTCCTCGACTTCCTTGGCGAACGCATTCGCCAACGAATCAAGGAAAGACTAACGGGAAAAGCCGGCTGACTAGTCTCAATCGCACTCTTGCACAAAGGCGAGCACATCACGAAGAAAAGGTTGCGGCCAGAGGTGCCAGGAAGTGGTCCGACGAACTAGGGAGAAATGCCCGTGGGAAGAATAGATTTTCCTAGTGACCTTGCCTCGGGCAGCACGAAACTTTCTTATGAATGCCTCGGCTCCCTCAACAGCGACAAGGGGATCGAAAAGCCCGTGCATGACTAGGAACGGGGGCTCTGCACCACCGTCCACATGATGGAGGGGCATAAATTCCTTGTGATCTCTGCCAACATCAAAAACATCGCGATAGAGAAACTCCTTGGATGGAACGAAGTAATAAGGGCATGACATGGCGATTACCCCACTCACCCAAGAAAAGTCGCCACCAACTTGCTTAAGATAGCTCTCGTCGAGTCCCACCAAAGCCATGCTGTGGGCACCGGCCGAATGCCCCATGAGAAAAATCTTCTTCGGATTACCCCCGTATTTTGACACGTTTTCCCGCAACCACTTTACGGCAAGAACGGCGTCCTCGGAAAAGGCGGGGAACCGCACCTCAGGATACAACCGATAGTTAGCGGTGGCAAACACTACCCCCGACTTGGCGAACTGCCTGCCGATAGCACGATGATAATCCTTCTGCCCCCATCGCCAACTGCCACCATGAAAAAACAGGATGACGGAGCAATCCTTGGTGTTCTCGACATACACCACATCGAGAATTTGTTTTTCATTCTTGCCGTAAGCTAGATCGAGAGTCTCGAGGACCTTTGGCTGCTTGTCAAAAATTCCTGCCTGAGCGGGAATGAAACTGGCAACGCATGAAATCAAGCAGTAACAAACGCCCTTCATCGTCTTTTTTGGTAGCATGTCGAAGAGAACCGTGCAATCCAGAAATCCCTGCAATTGCATGGACAGCCTAATTCGGAAATCGAAAAACCTCCTCAAGTTCGATAAAGTTGCCAGAGAGCTTGCCCAGCATTAGGCGACCACTCTCGACCCCAAGATCGCAAGCAAGAAAACAGGCAGACATCTTTCGTTAGGGACAGCTTTAGGAGGGAAAGGAGAATTGGGGCGATAGACCGGATTCGAACCGGCGACCCCCGGCACCACAAGCCGGTGCTCTAACCAACTGAGCTACTACCGCCGCAAAAAAAGTAAGTGGCAAGGGTTAGGCAGTTCGGCTTACCAGTCAACGCGAAAGGCACGCCCGCTCGCCTTGCCGTCTTGACCGAAAGGCCCGATTCAGGCATGAATGCAGGTTTTCTCTGTAATGCTGAAGGCTGGAATCGTAGGGTTGCCCAACGTAGGCAAGAGCACGCTGTTCAACGCACTGACCAAGAGTCGAAAAGCGGAAGCGGCAAACTATCCCTTCTGCACCATCGACCCTAACGTGGGCGTGGTGCAGGTCCCCGATGGGAGGCTTGAACCCCTAGCCAACATGGCGGGCACAAACACTATCGTACCCGCAGCAATCGAGATGGTGGACATCGCGGGCCTCGTGGAAGGCGCCAGCAAGGGAGAAGGTTTGGGAAACAAGTTCCTTGCCAACGTCCGCGAGGTAGACGCCATCGTTCACGTGGTGCGATGTTTCGAAGACGAGGATGTCGTTCACAACATGGGCAGAGTAAATCCAGTGAGAGACGCAGAGGTCATCATGACTGAACTGGTGCTTGCCGATGCCGAGTCCGTGGAGAGCCAACTCCAAAAAAACCTGAAGAAGGCGAGGGGACAGGACAAGGAGGCCGCTGCGAGCGTAACCCTGCTGGAACGCCTCGCTCCTCATCTCGACGAAGGAAAGCCAGCCAACCTTCTTCCTATGAATGACGACGAGAGAATGCGCCTGAAATACTTTTTCCTTCTCAGCGCGAAATCAATGATCTACGCCTGTAACGTGAAGGAAGAGGATGTGGTAGATCCGTCATCCAATCCACATGTCGCCACCTTGCGGGATTGGGCGGAGTCACAACAGGACGCGAACTCCTGCGTGATATCGGCTAAGATGGAAGAGGAGTTCTCTGAACTGGAAGAGGGGGAAGCGGTCGAGTACCTCGCGTCCATGGGCGTGACCGACTCCGGCGTCTCGACTCTCATTCGCTCGACCTACGACTTGCTGGGTTTGGCATCCTTCCTCACGGCAGGGGAGAAGGAGGCTCGAGCATGGACCTTTTCCAAGGGCATGACGGCTCCGCAATGCGCCGGCGTAATACACACTGATTTCCAGAAGACTTTCATCAAGGCCGACGTCGTTTCTTACGACGACTTGATCGCCGCAGGTTCCATGCAAGCGGCCCGCGATTCAGGGAAATGGCGTCTCGAAGGGAAGGAGTATTTGTTCGTCGACGGTGACGTCGCCCTCTTCAAGTGCGGCGCCTAATTTTCTGTTTGGAAGATTGAGTCGGTCAAAATTTTAGATAGGATTACAGAATATTGAAAAGGCCTAGTACCAAAAGTTTATTGTACCGCTTGATCGTATTGCCCACGATTTCTTTCTTTTTTTCGTGCGGCGATTCATCAGACGTGAACGTTTATTCGATTCCAAAAGAAAAACCTCGTGATCTCGGACCCACTTGGGATGTGCCCGACGGATGGTTGCCGGGGAAGGAGTCGACCATGCGATTAGGCAGCTACGCCGTAAAGGACGACAACGGTTCTTCTCTCGATATTTCAGTCACCGCCTTTCCAGGCGAAACCGGTGGAATTCTCCCGAACGTAAATCGATGGCTTGGGCAAATCGGGTTGGAAGCCATCGAAGAGGCTGACCTAGAAGAATACGTAACCGAGACCAAGGTGGATCACTCGCCCGCCCACCTTGTGCAAGCAAGCAACGAGGGACAGTCTATCCGAGTATTCGCCCTTACCGTCCATGGGAAAACATGGTTCTTTAAGTTGATGGGCGATGCCGACCTCGCCGAGAGAGAACGAGGAAAGTTCGATAATTTCGTCACATCCATCGACTTTCACGCCGGCCACGATCATCACGACGAGGAAAAATGAACACTCCCGGCGATAGCGATTGGCGCAAGAGATGCCGCAAAAAGCCTGTATTGTCGGCCCTGACTTCACTTCGTTTGACAGTCACCCTTCTCGCCTTCTCCCTTGCCTTGGTATTCTTCGGGACTCTCGACCAAGTCAACATCGGCATCAACAAAGCCCAGG